>DAOTAC010000054.1:0-10440 GCA_035382325.1 Bacillota bacterium
CAGCACTGAGGTCCACAACCAGGTCCTTGATGAGAGGGTAACCTGGGAGCGGATCGAGCGTGATGTCGCCCGTGACCGCAGTCGTGCATGCAAGTCTGGTCTTGCCGTTGACGACCATTCTGCATCCAGCGCACTTGCCTATCCTGCACGACCGGTAGTACGACAGCGTCCTGTCGATGTTCTCAGTGATGTACCTCAGCACGCTGAGCACGGTTGAACCCGGCTCCAGCGGCACAGTATACGACTGATAGCTAGCTTCGCCGCCGTTGACGTCAGGGTCTGCCCGCCGCACCTTGACAGTGATTGTCTGTACTTCGTTCGCCATCCGTTGTCACTCCTTGCTCCCGTAATCCCGGATTTCCCTGGTCGGCTGGTATTTCTCGAGGTCGACGCCATGCACCGACGTGGCAATCTTATCCCCGTCCTTCTGCACAATGACGTTCTTGACCCAGTTGATGTTGTCGGTCTTGGGGAAGTCTCTGCGGTAGAGAGCGCCCCGGCTTTCCTTCCTCACTAGGCTTGCCTCGGCGACCATCTCCATGACGTCCAGCATGTTCTCAAGCTGCAGCGCCTCCACCCATTCGTGATTGAAGCGCTTGGCCTTGTTGCTCACGTACACCTGGTCAAGCTGGGCGCGCATCGCTGCGATCTCCTCAAGGCCCGTGTTGAGCCCCTTCTCCTCGCGGACCACGCCGACGTATTTCCACGCCACATCCTGGATCTGCTTGCGCAGAGCGATCGGGTCAACTCCATCGTCGCGCTTCAGAGGCGCATGGAGCCGTTCCTTGATGGCCATGACCTGATCGAGATCGATGTTGCCGCTGCCGGCCTTGTTGGCATACTCGGAAGCGTAGATTCCGGCGCGCGGTCCCCACACCTGGGTCATGGTAAGGGCGTTTCCGGATACTCTGTTCGCGCCGTGGATGCTGCCGGTACCCTCGCCGCAGGCGTAGAAGCCGGCAATACCGGTCTGGCAGAACTCGTCTATCTGAACTCCGCCGTTCCAGAAGTGGCTTGCAGGCGAAGTCTCCATGGCCTGGGTATGCAGGTCAGGCAGGTAGTCCGTCATGTTGAACCCGCCGTAGCGCCAGTGCGATATGTTAGACGGGAACCATTCGGCGCTGAAGTCGATCAAGTTGTCGGGCAGGTGCTTCAGGGAGAGGTAGGTGCCGCCCGCAGGCGAACCCTTCCCGTCAAGCACCTCTATCATCGCAGCGACGGAGTTGACGTCCCTGGTGCTGTGCTCAAGCCTTTCAGGGTCGTACTTAGCCATGTATCTCTCACCGTGGCGATTCAAGGCCTGTGCCTGGACATAAGCGCTCAGAAGATATGAGAAGTCGACGCCGTTCAGCGAATCCGGCTTGATCAGGGTGTACGGCAGGAACATGGGAAACTCCATGTCTATGAGCTTGGCGCCTACCCGGTAAGCCATCGCCAGTCCGTCGCCGCTCAGTTCGTCAGGAGCGGTAGTGTGCGGATAGATGCGCATGGCGCCGCCGGTGCAGAATATAACTGCCTTTGCCTTGATCACGAAGAACTTGCCGGTGGTTATCTCGATTCCAGCTGCGCCCACCACGCGTCCGTTGTCGGTGAGCAGGTCAGTGATCATCATGTGCTCGAGGAGCTTGATATTGTCTCTCTTCTTTAGCTCTTTCGTGAGCACGCGCGCGAACTCCGTGCCTGGAACCCATACGCCCCTGGGGTAAGTGTGACCGGGCGCATGTGTCAGCTTGTCAATGCGGGCGCCCCAGTCAACCAGTTCCTTCAGCCTCATGGGCGCCTCGTCGCAGTGAATCTTGACCAGGCGCTGGTTGTTGAGGTACTCTCCCTCTTTGCACATGTCTTCGGCGAATTTCTCGGGGCTGTCGTTCATGTCCCCGGGCAGTCCGAACAGCTCTGCGGCGCTGCGGCTATCGATGTCGATGTCTGCGTCGGCTGTGAGCGTGGCTCCGCTCTTGCCCACGACTCCCTTGGTTGCTACTACCACCGACTTGCACCGCTTGCTCGCCTCCAGCGCTGCCCTGGCTCCCGCGCCTTCGCTGCCGACTATCAGTACGTCAGTTATTACGATCTCATCAGCGGTCTTTTCGAGTGTACTCATTCTCCACCTCTCCATCCTGGCAAACTAAATGGCGTAGATCTCCCGCGAAGCTCCCGAGAGAACCTCAAATCCGTCCTTGGTCACTGCGACGTTTTCCTCTATACAGAACACTCCTTCCTCATTCACGATCCCGGGCTCCACGGTAATAACCATGCCTTCTTCCAGAATCGTCGGATCGTATGTGGCGACGTGGGGGGGTTCAGTGCTCGCAAGGCCGAGCCCGTGGCCACACCGACCGGCGTCGAAGGTAAGGTTGAAACCATGCTTGCCTAGCTGCCTGGCGCACGTTTCGGCAATCATCTTGACAGGCACTCCTGGCTTTATCGCTTCTACAGCAGCCATCGTGGCCTCGTGCGCTATCCGCTGGAGCCTAACTTGCTCAGGGTTGGGTCCCCCGGGAACCGCCGCCCGGCAAAAGTCGCTCCAATAGCCGTCGAACACCGCACTGGCGTCTACCCAGAGCATGTCGCCCTTCCGCAGAGCACGCCCTGTTGGACGAGCGCTGATCCTTGCGTAATCGTCCTTGCCGGAACAGATGATATTGAACCCGGGGGCCTCGGCGCCTGCGTCCAGCATCGCCTTGCTCATCACGACTGCAACCTGCTCTTCTGTCCATCCCTCGCGCACTTGTGAATAGCAGGCTTCGAACGCCCTGCTAGTCGCCTGACAAGCTTTTCTCAAGCGTTCCACTTCCGCCTCGGACTTCACGACTCGCAATCTCCAAAGTAGCTCGGATGCGTCCACGAACTTCGCCCTGGGAAAGGCGGATACGATCTGTTTCCACGCCAGCATGGGCAGCCCAAGCCTCTGTTCATACCCAAGTTCGCATCCGATGACGGCCGAGGCCAGCCCCATGTCCGACAACGCCTGCTTGATCTGGGGCACCGCATCCTCCATCAAACTGCCGTATTCGCGGACATCGGACACAAATGACCGTGACTGCGCCTCTGGCCTGGTAAAGCAGTGCACGATCATGGTGGCCCCCCCGTCGCGCGTGAGAACGGCCACGTGTGGACGGGTGAAAGTCGACCACGGCGAGTGAGTCCTGTGACCCGTGAAGTAGAAGTAGTTGGCTTCTGCCGTGATCAGCAGGGCGTCGATATTCTGCGCCTGCATGAGCTCCTGGGCCCGTCCTAACCTTGCCTCGTACTCCTCTCTGGGGAATATGGAATACTGACCTCTCATCCCTATCTACCAGTCCTTCCTCGTGCTGTGTGTTTTCGCCGGTCCTACCGTCCACTATGCGTTGAGATCGCAGACAACCTATCCGTCACAGAGATAAATGCAAGATACGTGCCACCGCAGGTTTCCACAAAACGCGGCGGAGGTCCCGAGAGCGGTCACGCCCCCGAATGCCGCTGTGACCTGGGCTATCGCCAATCATCACATCCCTGTGCGTCTCACAATCGGCGTCGCCGCAGCCATTTATGCACTACGTAGTAGCGCATTGCAGTAGCAAATTGCAATACCGTCTTGCAATTTGCTATTATGAAGACTTCTATGCTATGCTCACATGGAAGGGCCCGCTTCGGGCCCCATCTGCGCCGTCTGTAGTCAGGGGAGGATGCCCACGTGCTAAGCCTGAGAATGGTTCAGGGTGATGTACAGAGAGTAGCCGAAGCCATTGCAGTAGCTCTCGATGTTGACGTGGAGATCACTGATCGGGATCTGATCAGGGTGGCCGGCACAGGGGAGTTCAGCAGGCAACTGGGAAACAGCCTCGCAGGGCAGGGACGGGTCCACGCCCATGTGCTGCAGACCGGTGCCACTGTAGTGATTGAGAATCCGGGTGATCATGAGCTATGCCGAACTTGCGTGATGGCAAAGCGCTGTTACGCCACGGCCGAACTATGTTGCCCCATCAACCATGGAGACGCAGTCGCCGGAGTAGTGGGGTTGGTCAGCCACACGCAGGCGCAACGCCGAAGGTTGCTCGACAATGTGCGTGCCAATGTCGCGTTCCTGGAACGCATGGCCGACCTGCTCAGCGCCAAGATAACCAGTGAAGAAGCCATGGTGCGCGATAGATTCCGCCGCCGTCAACTCGAAGCGGTGATAGGCGCGTTCGATCAGGGCGTGCTGGTGGTGGACGAATACGGAGTCATGACACAGGCTAATCGATACGCGCTCG
This sequence comes from Bacillota bacterium, assembly GCA_035382325.1. Taxonomy (GTDB): domain Bacteria; phylum Bacillota; class DTU025; order DTU025; family DTU025; genus UBA5389. The sequence continues at coordinate 4,233 of DAOTAC010000054.1, forward strand.
ACGCACTTCACCTTTCTCCGGAGGTCATCGTCGGCAAGCCTCTGCAGGACGTGCTAACAGGCACAGGGTTGTACGACACACTAGGAAGCGGAATCGAGATCAAGCATCACAGAACTCGCCTGAAGCAGCACTCCGGAGACACGATCGATGCCATATGCAACGCGTATCCGGTGGCAGTCGACGGCAAGACCCTCGGAGCTGTGTTGACTTTTCAGCGCCTAGACGACGTGTCGAGGTTCACATACGAGATCTGGGAGCACGAGAACAGGGCGACCTCCTTCGATGACATAATCGGCGATTCGAGGCCCATGTCGTCAGTGAAGGAGTTCGCCGCAAAGATCGCTCCGGGCAATTCCACAGTGCTTCTCAGGGGAGAAAGCGGCACCGGCAAGGGCCTCATGGCCCGGGCTATTCACAGAGCAAGCAGGCGAAAGGACGGTCCGTTCGTCGTGGTCAACTGCAGCGCCATCCCCGATACGCTGCTCGAGAGCGAGCTCTTCGGCTACGAGGAAGGGGCGTTCACGGGAGCACGCAAGAAAGGGAAGCTGGGCCGGTTTGAACTTGCCAACAACGGCACCCTCTTCCTGGACGAAATCGGCGACATGCCACTCCACCTGCAAGGGAAATTGCTGCGTGCGCTTGAAGACAGAATGATTGAGCCGGTAGGAAGCGTGGAATCCAGGCCCATCGATGTGCGTATAATCGCCGCCACTAACCGCGATCTTGATGCGATGGTAGAGAGCCGGGAATTCCGCAAAGACCTGTTCTACAGGCTCAACGTCGTTCCCATCTGGATGCCTCCGCTCAGGAAGCGAAGAGAAGATATCCCCATGTTGGCACGGTTCTTCTTGGATAAAAATTGCCGCACCGCCGGCAAAAGCACAGTGGCGTTCAGCGATGAAGCGCTCCGATGCATGCTCGCGTACGAGTGGCCGGGCAACGTGCGCGAGTTATCCAACAGTGTGGAATATGCGGTGAATATCGAGTCTGAATCGACTGTAAGCATAGCTAGCCTTCCGCAGAGAATCCGAACAGCCCCAGGCCCCGGCAGTACCGATAATGCAGATGGCCCACAAGCCCTGGAAGCACTGGAACGCCAGGCCATAGTGGAGGCGCTCCAGCGCTTTGATGGTGAGCCGCGCGCCAAGGAGAACGCGGCGCGCGAGCTTGGAATACACGTTACTACGCTATACAGAAAGATCGCCAAGTACAACCTAGCCTAGCCGTCAGCTTGCCACATAGAGATCCTGAGCGATATCCTCCATACCCAGCTCCAGGAGTCTCCTCTTCGATGGACGCCCGTCTTCATGCGACCACTGCATGGCGTCGAGATACTCAGACAGTATCAAGCCGGAGTCTACCGAGAACCCGGCAGTCGGGCCTTCCTGCTGAGGAGGGTTTCCGAGCATTCGGCCGGGTACATGAGCCTTGATCAAGTTGACCCCTTCGCGGATGTTGAAGGCTTGCCTCATGTTCGATATGCGCTCGCCCGCTTCAATCGCTTCCGGCACGCCCATATCAACTCCCATGACTGCAGAGAGAAACTCGGGCACGCAATCCACGTGGGTAGACAGGTATCCGAACACACATACCCCCGCGCAGTTGACCACGTTGCATAGGCATTCCAGCGACTTGAGCTGCGTGCCTCTCCCCGCCTGCCGCTCTCGGTCAGACCCGTAAGCTGGTATCTCATCATCAAACGCAGGCGGTTTGCAGAACTGAGACGCCTGTATGTGCTTGCCGGGGAACATCCGGTATATCACGCTCATTGTAGGTTCGAATCTCGGATCATGCATTGCTATGGCTTCGCCTTGTACGTGAATGGCAAAAGACTCAGCGCCCCCGCCAATGACCTTTGCTGCCCTTTCAAGCCCCATCGACAGGACTTCGCCAAGTCCGCGGCCGAGTGCTATGTCCTCTGCCAGCTTCACTATGGCGTCAGGGTTCCCCCATGACAGCTCGAGGCCGCCCGCGTCCTCCTTGCTTATCAGGCCTTTTTCGTATGCCTCCATCGCGAATGCTATCATCGATCCAGTGCCGATTGTGTCCAGCCCGTAGCTGTTGCATATGTCGTTGGCCTTGATAATCGATTCCGGGCTGCTGTTCATGCAGTTGGACCCAAAAGCGGCTATCGTCTCGTATTCAGGCTGATGGCTGTCATGAACAGCATACGGACCTTCTTCGATGTCGAACGTGCCGCTGCACGCAATCGGGCATCCGAAGCAACCGTACTTCTTAGTCTTGAACTTGTAGAACCTATCGTGATGCAACGCCTCGATCTGCGACTGAGTGAAATCGTGCAGGCTGGCGCCGGCCCAGTTCTTCACGGGCGAATCGCCGCCCAGCGCACACAGGCCGAAGAGAGCAGGAGTCCCAACCATGTACAGTTGCGACGATCCTACATGATCGACCCTGATCTGTTTCACATACTTGCTCCTCAGCGCCTTGGCCCTCTCGCTGTCCGCGACCGGAACGGGCTTGTCGCCGCGAACCACGATGGCCTTGACCTTCTTAGAGCCCAGCACTGCCCCGAAACCGGAGCGTGCGGCAGCCCGGCCCCTATCGTGGATTATGCAGGAAAGGAGGCTCCCGCGTTCCCCCGCAGGCCCGATGCAGGCCACCTGGGCGTCGCGACCGAACAGGCCCTTCAAGGTGCTGTCCACATCGTACGTGGTCATTCCCCAGAGCCCTGATGCATCCCTAAGCTCAGCACGGCCGTTATCGATGACCAGGTACACAGGGGTCTCCGATTGGCCTCTGAAGAACACCATGTCGTAGCCGGCGCGCTTCAGAGTAGGGCCGAAGTACCCTCCGGAGTTCGCGTCTCCCCACGTACCGGAGACGGGCGATTTGCCCATCACAGTGAAGCGCGAACCTATCACGGCGGGGCTCCCCGTCAGTGGTCCGGTCCCAAACGCCACTATGCTCTCGGGAGCCAGCGGATCGAGACCGGCTTGTTGGTTGTCGTATATCATCCTCATTCCTATGCCGTAACCGCCAATGTAGTCTTGGCATATGTCATCATCCAAGCGCTGGTCTGTCAGTTTTCCAGTAGACAGATCCACCCATAGTACTCTGCCCATGTATCCACCGAGCATCGCCAACCCTCCGTTCATGCCCTCATCTCGTAGGACTTGTACATGTATACCTCGACTTCTTGGTGCAACTTCTATCCCTTGACCGCTCCTCCAGTTAGTCCGCTGACAAGATGCTTCTGGATGAACATGAACAGCACGATCGGAGGAATGGTGAACAGCACGGCGGCCGCCATCATGTCGCTCCACTGGATGGTGAACTCTTCTCGGAAAGAGCTTAGGCCGACCGACATCACCCAGTTCCCCTGGCTGCTCACGAGGGTACGCGCAAAGAAGAACTCGTCCCAGGCCAGGATGAAAGCGAATATCGATACAGCCACTATCCCTGGGAGCACCAGCGGCATTATCACCCGCCGAATCATTTGCCCAACGGTGCAGCCATCTATCATGGCTGCCTCGTCCAGCTCCTTGGGGATGGCGTCAAAGAAGCCTTTCAGCACCCATATGCTCATAGGCAACGTGAAGGCAGTGTTTGCGACTATCAACCCGCCCAGCTTGTCGTGGAGCCCGGTCCGTCTGAACAGCACGTATATTGGGATCGCAAGAAGCGATGCAGACAGCATCTGCGTCCCCAAAATAGCAAGCCCAGTGATAGAGTTCAGCGTTGTCTTGTAACGTGAGAGGCTGAAGGCGGCGCCCGCAGCTAGTGGCATTGATAGGAGAACAGTACCAACTGCGACCATCAGGGTATTCACAAACCATTGCCCTATCGGCTTGGCTTCGCAAATCCTCCTGAATGCGTCGAGCGACGGGGCTTTGGGCAGCAGGCTCGGCCGCTCGGTGAACATGCTCTCACTCGTTATTGACTGCACAAACATCCAGTACACGGGGAAGTTGAGGGCAAAAACAACGATTATCGCAACAACCAGAACAGCTATCTTTCCCTTTGGTCCATTCATGCCGCCCTCAAGCCTCCTCTCTCATGAAAAGCCTAGAGTAGACCAACGTGATCACAAGTGTAAACAACAGCGCAAGTATCCCCACAGCCGACGCCGAACCGAGACGGAAGTACTTGAACGCCTCAAGATAGGTGGTTACCGGCAGTATCTCAGTGGCTCGCGCAGGCCCTCCGCCTGTAAGAAGATAGATTATGGAGATCCGCTTGAATGTGTAGAGTATCAACATCATGACCAGCACTGAGTTCACGGGCTTGAGGCCCGGCAAGGTAACGTATATAAACTGCTGCAGCTTGCTCGCTCCATCCACGTTGGCAGCCTCGTAGAGCTCTCGAGGAATGGCTTGCAGTCCCGCAAGGAGAACTACCGTGGCCAGCGGGAACTGCTTCCATATCGTTACAATGGTCACTGTCCAGGGCGCCACGGCTGAATCAGTGACCCATCCTATCTGCGATCCCAGCAGGCTGTTGACGATGCCGAACTGGTAATCGAGCATCCAGTTCCATGTCATTACCGCAGCCACCTCAGGGATAGCCCACGGCAGCAGCACTAGTCCTCTCAGTATCGCTCTTCCCGGAAACTCCATATTCAGTAGCAGGGCGGTGATCAGCCCAATCGCGTATGAGCCGACGGTTACTCCAAACGTATATACAAGCGTAATCCAGAGTGAACGCCAAAACTCGGGATTGCTCAGCCAATCGGCGTAGTTGGACAACCCCGCAAATGACGGCGGTGAAAGCGAAATCAAGGGCGCATCCGTCAAGCTCAGCCACATGGTCGTCAGTATCGGATAGATCACCACTGCACCCATCACCATGGCGGCGGGCAGAATCAGGGCAGATGATGCTTTGTTGCCCGCTGCAGCGGCGTTAGGCGACGCTGTTCGCATTCGGCTCACCAAGAATAGCCTCCTAAACTATGACTAACTACTAACATTGATGATCGTGAGAGGGCGGATTTCCCCATCCGCCCTCTCCATGTGTCGTCTTGCTACCGCTTCAGCGTGGCAGCCCACTTCACCATCTTCTGCTGCACGTCGTTCATGGCCGCTTCAACAGTGGCCCGCCCGCCCCACACACGAGCGATTCCATCTACGACCATTCGCTGAACTTCGCCGGCATACTCCTCAAAACCAGGGGCCGAGTAGCCGAACCCTGCAGGGTACTTGGCGGCAACATCCACCATACCCTCGATCCACGGGTGCTCCTTGGCAAGCTTAGGGCTGATCTCAGCCTTCTGCCCCGGGATCTGCAGCAGATCTTCAAGCCATCTGCTCTGCCACTCAGGCTGGTTGTAGACGGAGAGTAGCGCAAACGCTTCCTGCTTGTACTTGGCACGAACAGGAATGGTGTAGAAAGCGCCACCCGTGATCGCCGCATGGGTTGGAGTAGGCGGAGCCGCAAACCCCACATACTTGTAGAGGTCCGGAGCTGCTTCCTTCACATACGTGATCGCCCAAGGCCCGTCTATGAGCATGGCGATCTTCCCCTCGACGAACATCTTCCGGAGCATTGGACCATCAAGGCCCTTCGGGGTCAGGTCTTCGTCGAAGAAACGCTTCAGGAAATTCAGGCCCTCTATGGTCTTGGGATCGTTCGCTGTGGGCACGCCGTCTTTGGAGAAATCGCCCCCGAAACCAATAGCCCACTGCATGAGCGGGATATAGGCCTCAAGGACATCTGCTGTTCTGGTGGCGAAGCCGTACCCGAAGGCGCCGGTAGCCTTCTTCACCTTCCGCGCAGCCTCGAGCATTTCCTCGGGAGTAGTAGGTACCCCGACACCCGCTTTGTCCAGCAACTGCTTGTTGTAGATCAGCCCGTTGGGCGAAGCCGTCAGGACTACTCCATAGGTCTTGCCCTTGTACTGCGCCACCTTCTGGACCGGAAGCAGGTTGTCTTTCCATTCAGCCTTGGCAAGGTAGTCGTCCAGGGGTTCAAGCAAGCCCATGCGCATCAGTTTGGGCATCATGTTGGTGAACACAGGCGCCAAGTCTGGCGCGCCTCCACCCGCCATGTCGATGAGCAGTTTTTCCTCATACTGACCCGCTGGAACCAGAGCGGGCGCCACCTTCACTCCGGGGTTCTGGGATTCGTAAAGCGCTACGCCGTCTTTGAACCAATCACCGGTTCCGGCTTCGCCCCACATCCAGCTCGGGAACTGAATCTGCTTGTTTGCGCCGCTGGCGATTCCAATCGGCGCCATGACCAGAGCTATCAG
>DAOTAC010000055.1:0-6642 GCA_035382325.1 Bacillota bacterium
CTCTTCGCCTGGCCGTCAAAACCTCGCACATTCTGAGGAGGTACGTCGGAAAACCGCCCATATTTGCTGCAGGCTCGCTAATCCCCTGTTAAACGCCCGTTTAGCCAAAGGCCTGCGTAAAGCCTATTCTGCCTGTCACTGGCGTTTCCGAGCCTAAGCAGGTCGCCGGCCTGGCCGTCGGTCGGCTCCCTCGGTCTGGCTACCGATGGTACGTGCATCAGCGTTTTCCCGTTCAGCTGCAATATGTGGATATCCGGGGCGCTTCGGCCTTTGTATCTGGGCCGATCCATGGATACGGGTAACGTGTAATCCCTGTAACGGGGGATACCTGCAGAGCCTACTCGAGCGCCCAATCCTGTGCCGCAACGAACGCTTTGCGCGGCGTCAAGGAGTCTGCCGAGTGGCGGCGCACAGTCCCGCCTCATCTGGGTTCGACATAATCCCACGCCCAATCCGATCATGCTCGCGCCGTTGTGCGTACACACGTGTCCTATCGACTCCACATTGCGTGTTGTACTTCTTGGGCATTTGTACAGAGCTACATAGTATTCTGTGCCCTAGTATCGACATTTATGGGAGGAAATGGTACAAGCTTGTCGAAATCCCAATGTGTATGACCGGGCTACTTACGTCCTACTGCAAATCGATATGCGGAGGTGATAGACGCTCTGCAGTCTTTCGATCGACCCCATGATGAGTCTTTCTGAAGCGCAAGTATGCGACTACACAAGGGGGGTAAGTGTGTTGAGAATCCCAATTCGAAGGCGTGCCGCGCTGATTGTGGCCCTTGCGGCATTTGCGGTGACGGCGATTATGCTAGCAAGCTGTTGGGCCAGTGCAGCGCCGAACCTGCCGTACATTGCCAAAACCTCGCCGGGTTCTGAGGAGGTCGTTCGGGTCGATAGAGAGCGCCGGACGCCAGAGTATGTCGACGGCGAGATTATTGTGAAACTCAGACCAGTGTTCATGATGGCGGGTGAGGGCGCTGGATCTGCGGCTGACGGGTTCCGCTCGCTCAATGCGCGGCTGGGCGCGGTTGTCGCAGAAACCCTGCCCATCGGCGAAATCCAGGAAGCGTACCTTGTCAGGATCCCCGCTGGCATGAGCGTGGAAGAGGCTGTCCAATGCTATGCGGCCAACGAGTTCGTTGAGCATGCGGTGCCCAACTTCCTGCGGTACCCAGACGCCGCAGTGTTCCCCAATGATGCCTGGTTTGTTCAGAAGAGGATGTGGGGGATGCTTAACCAGGGGCAGGACTTCTACCCGGGGGTCTTCTGGGAGAAAGGTATCCCGGGCGCAGATATCCATGCTACGGAGGCCTGGGGTGTGCGTACCGACGCATCTTCGATTCTCGTGGCTGTAATTGACACCGGGGTTCAGGTGAGCCACGTTGATCTGGCAGGTAACATCTGGCGCAATCCCGGCGAGATACCGGATAATGGCATTGACGACGACGAGAACGGGTTCATAGACGATGTGTACGGATGGGACTTTTTTAACGATGACAATTCAGTCTATGACGACCAGGTAGTCGACCGGCACGGAACACACGTCAGCGGCACCATAGGCGCCGTGGGCAACAACGGCATAGGCGCTGTCGGCGTTGCATGGAAAGCACGAATTATGTCGTGCAAGTTCCTAGGCGCAGGCGGAGGCAGTGATGCTGACGCCATCAAGGCGATCAACTATGCGAGGCAGATGGGCGCCAAGATCGCAAGCTGCTCCTGGGGTGGAGGCGGGTATGACCCTGTGCTTGAGATGGCGATGTTCGAGTCGGGTATGCTCTTCGTATGCTCGGCAGGGAACAGCGCTACGGATAACGACATCGAACCCCACTATCCCTCCTCGTACGATCTGCCCAATCTGATATCGGTGGCGGCGTCTGACTGGAACGACAACCTTGCCAGCTTCTCTTGCTTCGGAGCGGAGTCGGTTGACCTTGCCGCGCCAGGGTACTGGATCCTGTCTTGCGCACCCGTAAACCGCGGACTGTGGATGGGCGGTACGTCCATGGCCACTCCGCACGTGTCGGGCGCGGCGGCCTTAGTAGCGGCCGAATACCCGGACATGCCTCTCTATCCAGGGGCCGAGGGATGGAGCGAGGGTGACCTTACGGTAAAGGACGCGCTGCTATTGTCGGTTGATGGGAATCCTGCTTTTGCAGGCAAGATGACCACCGGCGGGCGGCTGAACGTGGCGAACGCCATCAAGCTGGAATTCCCCGTGAGGATCACTGAGGCCTCTGCCGACGCGACCTTTGGGGATGCGCCTCTTCACGTCAACTTCTCTGCTGCGGTCGAGTATCCGATTGCGATTGATGAAGCCTGGTGGTCTTTTGGGGACGGCTCCGATGATGCAGACGGATATACGGCGTCCCACACCTACGAAGAAGAGGGAACCTATCTGGCCTGCTTCCATGCTGTCACCTGCGAGGGCGTGGAATCGGCTTGGCCGATGCAGATTGTTGTAGCTAACCCCGGGACCATCATCCTCGTTGACGACGATGGAGGGTTCAACTTCGAGGCGTATTTCCTCTATGCATGCGAACAGGCCGGCCTGGACTGCGTCGTGGTTGACTCGCGGTACCCACTGGGCCTGCCTGACGATTTCACTGACCGGATGCTCGTGTGGAACACTTCGTTCTCATGGAGCGATACTCTGCTCCCTGACCAGGAGGACTATCTGGCCAGATTCCTGGACAATGGCGGCAGACTACTCATTATTTCACCGGAGTACTTCTACGACCTGGGCCTTACTCCGTTTGCATGGGATTATCTCCATGTATGGGACTACGACGACAACGTACCGATGGAGCATTGGGATGGGATTGAGGGAGACGTAATCACCGATGGTATGAGTTTCTACGGTGACATCGGATTTGGCTTGGAGGATGCACTCTGGCCTGACTTCAATGCAAGACCAATCCTGAAGAACGAGGATTACGGGATCGAGATATGGCCGGCCTTGCGGTACCTGGATGAGACCTACCGTGTGGTCTTCACCACCGTGCCATGGGAGGAACTCCCCATATTCGATCCAGGAGAGGACGGGGATCCGATCAACCCAGACCCCAACAACTCCGCGTACTTCCTAACAAAGATCTACAATTACCTGATGGGCGAGATCAACACGCCGCCTACAGTCGACAAGATAGAGGCAGACATCTACTTCGCGGAGGTGGGCGAGGAGATCACATTTACCGCTCAGGCTCACGATGCGGACGGCGATGAATTGACCTACCTGTGGGAGTTCGATAGCCCCGGGGAGCCTATCGATCCGGTGGAGGGCAACTCCTTCAAGATGGCTTTCGAAGCCCCCGGCGTTTACGCGGTCATTCTGACAGTGATTGACGAGCATGGTGAGTTCAGGAAGGAACTCATCGCGGTGACGGCGGTTAACCCGGGCTGCATTGTGTTTGTCGACGACGATGATTCGGATGACGATACTGAAGAATACTTCTTTGCGGCATTCGATGCTATCGAGCAGGAATACCTTGCGATAATGCCCTCGATTGCGGCGGGCAAGTACGGTGGGCTCGACGGCCTTGAGCGGTTCCGCGTGGTATGGAACTGCGGCGAGCTTGGCGGGCTCGATGCGGCAGAACAGGCGGCCATAGCTAGCATTCTGGGCAACGGCGGGAGGTTGTTCCTAGCCGGCCAGGAAGTAATGTTTGGGCTGGACAAGTCTGCCGAAGGCAAGGCCTTCGCCCGCGAGTATCTGCATGTGACCGGAGTTGAGCATGATGTCAAGACCAAGTATGTCACCGGCGTCGCGGGCGACCCGATAACCGGAAGCGCTGGTCAAGTAGGTCTGACGTTCCCTGAGGGCTTCGATGACTGGACCGACACCCTTACGCTGGCGCCCGAAGCCCAGGCGATCTTCCTCAACGACAAGAGCAAACCTTGTGCGCTCAGGTATGTCGGGGACAAGCATCGCCTTGTGTTCATGGCCGTGGCGTTCGAGGCTTTCCCGCTTGAGCAGGCCGATGAACCCACGGGCAGAACCGGCGTGCGCAATGGCACACCCCTCTTTGATGCGGCGAGTCTCCTCGACAATGTACTCGAGTGGATCGACATCCCCGTGGTGGCGGTGACCAAGCCTGCACAGGGACAGGTCTGCACTGGGTTTGCCAACATCAGCTGGATAGCGCATGACTACGCCGGCAGCGAACTAGTCATCAAGATTGAATACCGCATGGCTGACGGAAGTACATGGATCCCCATTGCCTCCGGCGAGGCGAACGACGGCTCCTACCTGTGGGATCTCACGAAGCTCAGCAAGAGCGGGCAATACGTGGTCCGAGTGACCGCGGATAGGTCCGACGGCGTTTCGGTAAGCGGCGATAGCAGACCGTTCGTAGTGTCAGTAGTCGCGGCCAACAGGTTCGCTGCAGGCCCGAATCCCGCGTCCGACGCCGTCAACTTCTATATCAACGCTTCCGGCGAGGCAACTCTGTATGTGTACGACATCGCCGGTCGACAGGTCTTCTCACAGAAGATCGAGAACGGCCAGACCTACTTCGAGTGGCATCTTGTGAACAACGCCGGCAAACCTCTGGCCAACGGGCTCTATCTGTGCTACATGGTCACTGCCGACGGTGTGAGAACTGACATCACGCGGCTCGTGATCAGCCGCTAAGTGGGGGTGACGAGATGAAGACGAAACACGCCAACTGGATGGTCATAGCCGTAATGGCTGCGACGTTGCTGCTTGTGCTAGCGCCGGCGGCGGCCTTGGCTGCGGCAGAGGATCCCGTGGGCACTGCGGCCCTGTTCGACGTGGGAATGGGCGCCCGGGCGCTCGGAATGGGTGGCGCATTCGTAGCTGTTGTCGACGATGCCAACGCGTTGTACTACAACCCTGCGGGGCTAGCCCTGATCGAGGGGCGTGACGTGACTTCGATGTACTCGACTCTGTTTGGGGCCGGCAACTACTTGGGAGTCGGCTATGCACAGAAGAACATAGGTGCGGCTGTATTCGGGCTGCTGTCGGCAGCTACAGGTACTGACGAGTACGGCAACCCTACTGACGAATTCGGGTACCGCGAGGGAACGCTGGCGGGCGGATACGCCCACGCTTTCGGCCCATTCGCGTTGGGCGGGGCGGTCAAGCTCTATGCGCAGGACGCAAGCACAAACCGAGGTTTCGGCGCAACCGGCGACATAGGGGCGCTGATCACCCTACCTTACCTCGACGGAATCAGGTTCGGTGCGGTGGCGCGCAACCTCATCGGCTCCGTGAAATTCGAGAGTGGACATACTGACAGCTTCGATAAGTCGTATGTATTGGGCCTGTCAGTGAAGCCGCTTAAGGGCCTCACGTTGGCGGCTGACTACGACATAACCCGCTCCACGGGCCGAGTGGGCGCAGAGTATCAGATCATCGACGCATTTGCTGCTCGGGCAGGCGCGACGGTGAATGCCGACAAGCAGTGGGGCTTCACCGCCGGCGCGGGGTTTGCGTTCGCGGGCTTCCGTGTGGACTACGCCTACCAGTTCCACGCGGAATTACCTGACGCCCATTGGGTATCGCTGGGCTACTCGTTCTAGGAGGCCCGTGGGCAGTTCCGCAGGTGATGCCGCGCGATCGAGAAGCGCGGTGAGGGTTGCCGGCCCATCTTCTGGGCGGGCAGCCCTCCTTCTGCTTATGCCATGAGCTCACTGGAGTTCCCCGCGAGTTGACCGGGCTGCCGCAGACCGGGCTGCGAGGGGCAGGCCATGCTGCTTCGGGATGGATTCAGAGAAGCAGACTATGCTGTTCCAGGCCGTCTCCACAGGGCCGCGAGGTCGAATGCGAATCCTGGAAAGTCGGGATGCACGAACTCGCCTTCGCTAAGCCCCGAGCTTCGCAGAACATATGCGCCGTCGCGCAGGGCATAGGCCTCGATAGTCTCGTCCTCGGGATCGACCACCCAGTAGTGCGGCACTTGCATGCGCTCGTATATGTTGCGTTTTCTGATTCGGTCTTTGGACCGGGTCCACTTCGACAGGATTTCCACAACCAGATATGGGGCGCCGTCGATGCGTGCCTCCTCCACGATCTCGCTGCATGCGCCGGGAACATAGACTAGGTCGGGTTGAACAACGTTGGTGTCCGACAACGTCACATCAATGGGCGCGTCGAATACTTCGCCGGTCGAGTCCCGGGAAGCAAAATACTCCTCCAAAAGGCGCTGCAGACGTCTGGACACTCGCTGATGATGCACGGACGGCGCCGGTTCGCGTATGAGCATGCCATCGAGGATCTCGTAGTGATAGATTTCTTCATCAGGCAGCTGGAGGTAGTCCTCATATGTGTACACCTTGTCCGTCATGTACTCGGGCCCGGCTTCGCACACTGAACCGGACCCATGGCCTCCGGCGTTCATGCCCAGGCGGTGCATGACCTTATCTGGGTCATACCGGTACTGCCTGCTAGACAGCTTAACGTATGGGATTCGTTCGTTGCGGGTATAGCGCCATATGGTCTCCACCGACAGCTGAAGCATGTCGGCCAGCTCTTGCGCTGTTACTAACCTACGCTCATTCACAGGAGTACCCCTTTCATATCGCCAGGAACCTACGTCGCCTGAGCCGGACGCTTGCAGAGGGCCGCGAGGTCGAATGCGAACCCCGGAAGACCGACGTACTCAGGCCTGGTTCT
>DAOTAC010000055.1:6742-10348 GCA_035382325.1 Bacillota bacterium
GGGCCGCGAGGTCGAATGCGAACCCCGGAAGACCGACGTACTCAGGCCTGGTTCTACGCGTACCCTTACTCACGGCGACTCCCTCCCCTCAGGCAAAGCATACAGGGTCACGCAAGTAAAAGCAAGTTATAACAAGTAATGATAAGCCATAGAGATCAGCGGTGCGCTGCACTCAGCGTGGCGCTCCAGATTTTGCGCGGCGCCTCGGATTGTGTGTAGCACTTCGGATTGTACCTGGCACTTCGGATTGTGCCTGGCACCTTCCCGGGGTGTACTCCTGTGCCGCTCAGCTGGCTAACCGTAACTCGCAATGGCCAACCAAACCCAAGGTGAAACGAACCCATCCCCATGGGTACGCGCGTTTTCGGTCATGGACGAAGCGAAGCCTGGCAGCAGGTAAGGCGTAACGGCAGACTACATACAGGGCTAAGGGCACGATCTAGGCGTCGATCATATGAATGCAGTGTATCCATGGATATTCCTGGGAGTAACGCTCTCCTGCGGTGGGCCCCAGCGGGGCTCTGAGGCATCCTGTCCATTTTTGAACGGGCTTTTCGAGTGTCCTGTTCAGATCCTACCTGGTTTGGCAGGCGACAATTATCTGAATTCGCACCGGCAGGGGTTCGGCCTTTTTCTGTAATCACGATGTCGCTAAATCCGCAGGCAGAGGAGTCTGTAATAATCTGGTCACGCGCCTCTATCCCTCGAATGTGCCCGAGACAGAGTTAGGCGACTGCGAATTCTCCACGAAATGCCAGCAATTCCCGGGTTTTGCCGGCTCCCGGTCAAAACCGGGCACATTCTGCGCAGGTACCTCGGAAAACCGGGCACGTTTCTTGCAGGTCTGCCAACTCCCTGCTAAACACGGTTTTGCCCAAAGGCCTGCATAACGCCGCTTTCGCCGATGACTGGCGTCTCCGAGCGTAGGCAAATCCCCGGCGCGAGGTGTTGATTCGCACATCGGCTGCCCATGCCGAGAGAAGGGGATGGCGCCCGAGTCTCGAAGAAGATGCACGCAAGGCGGTAGAGGCGGTCGCGATGTGCAGCCGCCAACCCCCATTACCCATACCTGATGACTATCAGGCCGGGGAGGTCCGTGCCATGGAATACAGGGTTCTCGTAACACCCGCGTTTTTCGGCCGCAAGAACCTGACGCCGATCCATCTGCTCAGCGAGGCCGGGTGCGAGGTTGTGCCGAATCCACACGGGCGCACAGCCACGGAGGACGAGATGTGCGCTCTGGTGGCGGACGTGGACGCCGCGATTGTCAGTCTGGATCGGGTTACCGAGAAGGTGCTTGCCAGCGGTCCGCGGTTGAGGGTGGTGGCAAGGTGCGGGGTGGGATACGACAACATAGACGTTGCGGCCGCCACGCGTATGGGGATATTCGTGACGAATGTGCCCGGTGCAAATAGCCGTGCAGTGGCCGAGATGACCGTCGGGCTCATGTTCGATGTGGCCAGACGTATCTCGATGATGGATCGGAGGATGCGGGAAGGCATATGGAAGGGACATGTAGGGTTCGAGCTTGGAGGGAAGACTCTGGGGATTATCGGGACGGGCAGCATCGGCAAGCTCGTGGCCGAGCTGGGTGTGGGGCTCAGAATGAGGGTGCTCTGCTATTCACGAACACACGACCGCATCTGGGCTGACGCGATTGGAGCTGCCTACGTGTCGCTGGACGAATTGCTCAGAACATCGGATGTTGTGAGCCTGCACATTGCGTTGACAGACGACACACGCAACCTGATTTCCGAGCGCGAGTTATCGCTGATGAAGCCGTCGGCGATTCTGATCAACACATCCCGCGGCGCAGCTCTGGACGAGGATGCGCTGTATGTAGCATTACGGGAGGGCCGCCTGTCGGGAGCTGGGCTGGATGTGTTCGTAGAAGAGCCCCTAGACCAGTCTCGCTTGCTCGTGCTGGAAAACGTGGTGCTCACGCCCCACATCAGCGGCCTGACGGTTGAATCCGCTCACGCCATGGCGATGGGCGCGGCGAGGAATGTCGTTGCGGTTCTGCATGGCCGGACGCCGGAGAACGCGGTAAATGCACCGCGAGCGTCAGGATAACATGACCGAAATCGCGTAACATGTTCCCTCACGAACTGGGCAGAATGAGACTGACCCAGAAGTCGGGAGGGGCAGTCAGTGCACACAGCACACACGTGGTATACGCAGCACGCTTCACAGTCGTCGCGCATACAGCCGGAGCTACATACATCGCCGCTACACGTGCCCAAGTCCGGTGACTCCACGTCCTTCGAGTGTGGTACCTGCCCTCCTGTGCGCCGGTTTGACGTCTCCATATCCATAGGGGGCGATGCAGGTCAAGGTGTTGAGTCGGCCGGCGCCATAGCCTGCCGTGCTCTGGTTCGGGCAGGCTATTTCGCTTTCGGGATGGCGGACTACCGATCTAGGATCCGCGGCGGAACCAACTTCTATCAGGTCCGAGCGAGCGACGCGCCTGTCCTTTGCCATGGCGATCCAGTCCATGTCATTGCCACACTCACGCGTGACGCTGCCTTCACCCAGCTGGGCAACTTAGCTAGGGGCGGTGCCTTGGTCTGCGACGAATCTGTCGATCTTGAGGGTAGTATAAGGCCCGACGTTCGCGTTCTTTCTGTCCCAATAACCAACATCGCAGAGAACGCAGGCAGCAAGGCATCGATGAACATGGCCGCGCTCGGGGCGGCCATGGGGCTTGTCGGGTTCAGTATAGACACTCTGTGCGCTGCAATAGAGCAACGGTTTGCCCGGAAAGCCGAGTCAGTTGTGCGTGCGAATGTCCAGGCCGCGCGGGAAGCGCATGAGTATGTCACGGGCCGATTTGCCGAAAGTTTCCCGTTCAGACTGCATCCGGCAGACCCCCCGTCTGCATCCCCGCCCGCGTCTCCGTCTATGTCCACGTCGTCATCACCTTCGCACGGGCGCATTCTGCTGTCAGGTAACGACGCCTTCTGCCTGGGAGCAGTGGCTGGAGGCTGTCGTTTCATTGCCGCCTACCCGATGACTCCGGCTACTACGATACTTGAGTGGATGGCGGCGCACGAGGGCGATCTGGGCATTGTGGCGGTACACGCCGAGGACGAGATAGCTGCGGCCTGCATGGCCGTGGGGGCCAGCCTGACCGGTGCGCGGGCGATGACGTCCACGTCGGGGGGCGGTCTTTGCCTGATGACAGAGACATGCGGCATGGCGGGGATGACCGAGGTTCCCCTGGTCATTGTGGACGTCCAGCGTGGGGGGCCGTCTACTGACCTGCCGACCCGGACCGAGCAGTCCGATCTGCTGCTCGCGTTCCACCCGTCTCATGGCGACTTCCCACACATCGTGGTCGCACCCGGCACTGTGCAGCAATGCTTCGAGGCCGGCTACCGTGCCTTCAACCTTGCCGAACGATATCAATGCCCAGTGATTGTCCTGCTCGATTCGTATATCGGGGGTTCCCTCGTCACACTGGGCCGGTCATGCCTGAGCTGGAACGAGGTCGTGCGCGACCGCGGGGAATACGTGGGCGGGTACAACGCGGATGTTGAGGCGACAGAGGCCGAAGCAGAGACCGAGACCGGGGCCGGCGCAGCAGATGCCGAAGTGCACGTGGAT
>DAOTAC010000056.1:0-8289 GCA_035382325.1 Bacillota bacterium
GCATCGACGATGACAGCAGACGTTTCCTCGGCGCCGCGCACGCCACTCCGAACTCCTCGAACGCCTCCAGCAGCGCCGGAATGAACTCTGCCGAGTCCGCGCTGGAGACGCAGATCTCCCACGGCTTACGTCCTTCCTCCACTATCAACCGCTTGACCTCACGGGCTACCTCGCGGGCCTCGGCCGCTGGGCCAGGCGCAGTTATTATGGAAAGTTCAGGCTTCAAGGACCCGCCGCGAACGCTCACCTCGACAGTGGCAGGCTCCACAAGGCGCCTGGCTCTTTCGATTACAGAACCCGCGTCATCACACTGGGTGCAGGCGAGACCGACGCAGGTCGCCGGCACAAAACGGGCTACTGCGGATATCAGGGCCCCCTCAGCAGGCGTAACGTCGAAGAACTGATCGAACCAGACCCTCCCTAGATCCCCGAGCGCCTGCCCGCCCTGGGCTATGAGTGCGGAAGCGGCATCGATGTACAAGTCCTCCCCGTCGGCCAGGCCATGCCCTTCAAGGAAGGCTTCATAATCGCGCCAGACAGCCAGGAAGTCGGCGTGGACTCCCGTCGGCGCACTGCCGCCTGTCAACGCCTGCTCGACCTGGTCGGGAGTGGCCGCAACTTGTTTCATGTCGAGAATCGCCCCGGCGAACGCGCGCGCGACTCCGGGCCGGTCTGCAGAGTGGCCTAGAGCGGCAAGCTGCCCCGAGCCGGCCCATCCCTTAAGCAGACGGCCTATGACGATCTCACGCTCGAGCTCGCCAATGGGCCTGGATCTTGGCCGTCCTCCTGCCCTGCGCAAGATGGCCGCCGCGAATTGATCAAGCGTATAGACTGGAATCACGAGGGCGGCGCCGGACTCCGTCATCGACAGAACCTCGCGCCGCGCCCTTGCGGCCATATCACCTGAATGAACCACCAGCGCCATCTGCTCCCCCGCGCCGTCCATCACGGCATGGGAAATACTCGCAAGAACCGATGAGTGCGCCATGAGCCCAACACACCACCCCAAGCTCCGTTCGGGCGCCTGAGCGCCCGGCTATATCTTTCACCTTCTGAGGTGTGTATCCCTTCCGAATGTAGGTAAACAACCCCAAAGCGAAGTCATGCCGCCGTGAAGTGCGATCTGGCGTCTACGCGCCTTATCACTGGTACCCAAACCGCAGCAGCCGGCCGACCACCGGGCCAGCGACCTACTTAAGCTCGGAAACGCTAGTTGCAGGCGAAAGAGGTTTTACACAGGCCTTTGGCGAAACGGGCTTTTTGCAGGGGATTAGCAAACCTACAACGAATGTGGGTGGTTTTCCGACGTACCTTCTTAGAATGTGCGAGGTTTTGACGGTTAGGCGAAGGATGAGTACAATCAAGCGCGGACGGGAAGGAGGATTTTAGATGAGCTGGGGTGTAATGATTGCGGTACTCTTTGTTCTCGCGGTTGCCATAGGGGTTGCCATGAAGAAGGGCAAGTCATAGCTGTCAGTGTCGTAGCTTGGCGGAGTGAAACACGCAGATCCTCGTAAGCGTAGAATAGCACCCACGTGGAGCCAGGCCGGCGAACATGCGATAATCCCCCTTGAGAACACAGATTCTTGGGGGGATCTGCTTATGCCCGATACGCTACCGCGCGATGGCGGTTACCCGGTGCGAGTTGCGTTGGCTCCTGGACGGATTGTCATTGGAGCAAAAGAAGGCTCATCAGGCTGTAAGCGCCAGGACAGTGCCGTGAAATCCTTGTCATTATCATAGGCAATCTCTTCCTTCAGCTGCTAGCCACTATACGAGCTAACTTGGCCTATGGGAGCTAGGAATTGTTCGCTTTCAGGTTGTTTGCCCATAGTCACCAAACCGCACTGCAAGCTCGCGTCCCGCTGAAAACCTTGTGGAGAACCCACACGTGATGCGCGTAGCACAAAGAACGCTGGTATGCGTGGATAATCGGTGATAGTATTGATTCATCAAGAAAGCGCTGGAGGAACCACTGAATGCAGATAGTCACAGATCACGGAGCAGACATCAGCCCCGAGCAGCGAGAAGGGCTTGATATCCACTATGTTCCTCTCACGATTACGCTCGGAGGGCGAGTGTACCGGGGCGGTGTGGATATCAGTGTTGAAGAATTCTATGAACTTCTCGAGCGCACCGGAGAAATGCCCAGCACGTCGCAGCCGTCTCCCGGGGATTTCGCCGAGCTATATCGAAATCTGGCCCGCACCGATCCGGATATCCTGTCGGTCCACATATCGTCAGGGCTTAGCGGCACAGTGAACACGGCTCGAATGGGAGCGAGCATGGTGCCTGAAGCGAATGTTACCATTTACGATACCAAGACCCTGTCTGGGGCGCAGGGATGGCATGTAGAAGCCGCCGCGCGCGCCGCTAAGGCAGGGTGGAGCGTTGACCGAATAGTCGGAATGCTGCAACGGATGACCGCTGCCACCGACACGCTGTACACACTGTCTACCTTGAAGTACCTTATACACGGCGGACGCATCAGCCATTTGAAAGGGCTGGTCGCATCGATACTCAATATCAAGCCCATAATCGGAGTGGAGAAGGTCGGAGGCACCTATGTCACTCGCGGCCAGACCCGCACACTGGACCGCGCCATTGACACTATTGTAAACATGGTGGCATCGGTCTACCCGGCCAACACCGTAATGAGAATGCAGGTGCTGCATGGGCTGTGCCCTGAAGGCGCGGTGCGCCTGCGCGCAGGGCTCGACCGCATATTCCAATGCCGCTGGCTGCCTGTAGCTCCGATCGCTCCGGTACTCGGCGCGCATACCGGCCCGGGCCTTGTTGGCGTTGTTTTCGCGCCCGAGGCGCAGCTTCCCAAGTTCTAGCTGCCTAGTGATCGACGCCTAGCATAAACCTGACCATATTGGCGGCAAGCGCCCTCGCCGGCTCTTCCTGCAGCGCGTCCCAGCTCAGCAGGTCTGCTCCAACATACATGACGGGACCATTCAGCACGATGGCGGCATTTAGTGGCAACGCCCTGGATGGTGCCCCGGTCCTGTCAGACCACTGGCCTAACACCACCGAACCCGGCCATGGTTTTGTGACCATCCCCTCCGGCACGCGCAGCCTCACGGGAGCGCCGACGCCTTCCCAGATCGCGCGGATCACAGCGTCTGAGCCATTCGCCGCGTCCACTTCACCCTTACCTATCGGCGCAATCGCGTCGTGCATCGGCGACACACCGGTCCACCCCGCTAACTCCGCGCCAAACAGATCAGCAAGGCCAAACCCGTATTCGCCGGCAACGGCCTCCGCTTCCGTCTTGAGAGAAGTCTGGTACGTGGCAAGCACCCTGCCTCCGACTGCCACGAAGTCCCTCACAGCCCGCATCTGGCGCTCCGACATCCTCCTGGCGTTGGAAAGCACCAGCAGAGTCGGCCTCCGGGACACAGTGGCGACCAGGCTCTGAAGCTCGTCTGCTGGCACAAGCGCGCATTCGAGCCCGCCCAGCCCGATGCCGTCTACCATCTCCTCGATCATGTCGAGGTCGTCTTCATAGTACCAGCCCATGTCCTCGTACCATGCCTTCACATCCTCGCTTCGCATAACCGCAACCAGCGGCCCGCATCCGTCCGGTGAATCCGGCAGCGGTCGAATCGGGCCGAGAACACGTGAACCGAGAGTCTCGGCAGTCGCATCAACCGTGGTCGCCGCCAACCGAGCCTGTCCTTCCTGTTTGCGGGGCAGTTCCAGAGTGACTACGTATGGCAGGTGGTCGGAGGCCAGGCTCCTGGGCACGCGGGCGATGCCGATCTCGCCAGCGACTCCGATATCGTTCGAAGCGAATATGTAGTCGATGCGGGCACTGGGATCGAATACGCCTATTGTATAGCCTCCCTTGAGGTACTCGCGCTCAAAAGGCCCCAGCGCCACCAGCCACCTACTGTCTACCAGAACCCGGTGGAGAGCGTAGGTATCGTTATGCTCTCGCAACATCAAGGCCGTCTCCAGTGCATGGGTAGGCGTCGCGTTGAAGTCGCCCATGATGATCCGGGGCGTCGGTGTGCTCGACGCGATATCGGCCAATGCCTCAGCCTGTGCCACCCGGGATCCCGAGTCCGCGACTTCAAGGTGGGTAACGAACACCGTCACAATCGTGCCGTCCACATCCACCTGCGCTTCCAGTGCCGCCCGCGCTTGTGTACGGTTGGGGTTGGGCAGCTGATGGACGCGGTGAGACAGTATGGGAAAGCGGCTAATGAGAGCATTGCAGAAGAAGCCTGTGGGGCGGGCGAATATGGGGCCGTAGGCGTGGTGAAAACCGAGCCTGTCGGCGATCAGCTTCGCCTGGTCATCGAAATTAACCTTCTGGGTCTTCTGCTCTACCTCGCACAGGCCTATGAGGTCGGCCTGCTCTGCACGGATCAAGTCGGCGATGCGGTCCAAGCTATAGACGAAGTCTACCCCCAGCCCGGCATGGATGTTGTAGGTCATGACCGTGATGCGCTGCCGCGATCGGGCGCTGCCTATTGCGGGCGGCGTCGCCTGGGCATCAGCACATGTGCACAGGCCGCTAAGGATCAGCGCAATCCCGGCAATGACTAGCACCCGAGCACGGCGGCGGATTGATCCTGAACACACATGCATGGTGGACGCCTCCCCCATTGTCGTCTCCTGATTACCATTTCCTGAGCTGACTCTCCGGCCATAGGCATGATATAATATGGAAAACTGCTGAGAGGTGGACGCCATGAATCCAACTCTGTTTAGAGCTGTGGCTGTGTCAAGGGAGCTGAACCTCACCACAATCGCCTTACAGTTCGGCATCGAGCGTCCGTTTTCCTGGGAGGACACCCTGGTGCTCTCCGAAAGGCATCTGGATGGCATCCTGCCCCAGCCTGCAGGTAAGGGAGTGTACCTGTTCTCCTTCGGGACGCTGGTCTTCGTCAACTGCGCCGATAGCGATATCATGGATGTCATAGCCTACCTGAAGAAGCTCGACCGCAATCTTGGGGAGTTTGCGCGAGTGGAGTATGTAGACGACTACAAGCTGACTGTGTCCGGCGACGAGCTATCGGTCACCTACGACGAGCTCATAACGCCTGAGATGAAAGACTACTACCGAGAACTGGTGGCGGTCATTCTTGCCAAATCCACTGCGATGGAGCGCATAGAAGACGAGATCAGCAAGCTATTCGATGATGTAGAGCAGTTCATCACTCAGCTCAAACGGGGCACGCTGTCAATAAGCGACGAGCGCCTAGCTAGGCTCTCGGGGCGGATTCTGAGCTATCGATACAGCAGCATTTCGTACATCATGATCCTGGAGAAACCCGATGTAGTCTGGCGCAGCCAGGAAGCACAGGAACTCTATTCGGACCTCGAGCGCCTGTTCGAGCTGCCGGACCGTTACGAGAAGATCTCTCACAAGACTCAGACGCTGCTCGACATGACGCAAGTATTTGCAGATCTGTACCATGCCAAGCGAGGCACTCGCCTCGAGGTGGCTGTCATACTGCTGATCGCCTTCGAGATCATCCTCAGTCTGGTGGAGCGGTTTTGGCCGTTCTGATGTACTCCAATACCAGCCTGACTACCTCGGCCACCCTACCCGGGTCAACCTGATCGGCAGTGTCTCCCGGGCCGTGGTAACCGCCGGCGAAATCCGGCTGAATCAGGTTCACCGCCTCCACCCCAGCGTTTGCGAAGGACGAATGATCGCTGCCGCTGCTCATCGACTTGCGAAACGGAATGCCCAATTTCGACGCTACCCTGCCCAAATCCCGCGCCAGCTGAGTATCGTGGCCGCTCGCGTTCTCGATCTGCAAGAGAACTCCACGCGGCGATCCCACTGTGTCGATATTCAACATGGCCGCGTGGCCAAGCGGCAAGCACGGTTCCGACACATAGTGCCGCGAACCGTACATGAACTGCTCCTCGCCATTGAAAGCCACGAAGACTACGGTCAGCGACGGACGAACCGGGCCGACTGAGAGCGCCCTCGCTATCTCGATAATCGCAGCCACCCCTGAGGCGTTGTCCATGGCGCCGGGGTTATAGGTACCGTCCATGTTGCTGCCCACGTGATCAAGATGGGCGCCAATGATTATGTGATGTGCGCCCCCCGGGAGCACTCCTACCACGTTGGCTGTACGCACTGGCTCGATAGAGTAGTCCATTGACATGCGTATTGTACCGGAAGGCGAGTCGGCGGCTGAGGTTGCAGTTGCTATTGCGGTCGGGGTTGCGGCCGGGGCTGCCCCAGACCAAGCAGCAAGCTCCGCGAAAGTCGGTCTGTCGCAGGTAAACACCATGGGCTCGTTGGCAGTCGATTCAGCCGTCGGCTGTTGGCCCCCGTCGCCCTGATCCGCCGAAGCCGCGCTCGGAGCTATATACGGCACAATCGGGAAGTATCCCCTGCCTGCTGTGTCGATTTCAAGGACGACCCCGACAAACTCGGCTTGACCTGCGCCGGAAGAAGCCGCGACGCGTTTCATGATCGCTTCGATCTCGGCTGGATTCCCTGCGAGATGCATCGGAACCAGCAGTACCGCCTCGCCGCGCACCCTGTCGATGTCGGCGGCGTGCTGAAGAACTACCCCAGGGGCCGTAACCTGTCCGCTGACCCTGCAGCCAGGCGCAGTAGATGGGGAGAACTGTGTAATGAACCTGAACTGCCGTGCGACACTCCCCGACGCGCCTACGATCTCAAGCCTGGGCGGGCTGTGCATGAGCCTTGTAGGCTGGATATACGGCTGCAAATACCCGTCAAGCCCATCGGGGCTTGCAAGCCCCAGACGCCTGAAGCAGTCAGCCACGTAGTTGACTGCTGCCCAGTTTCCGTCGGTTCCGGTCAGGCGACCCGCGTACTTTGGCAAGCTAAGCTCGCAAATGATGCCTGCGATGTTCCCAAGGTCGACCTCGTCGGCTCGCTCTGCCCTGACCGGCCCGTCAAGCGCCGAGACTGCCAACAATGCGAACACCAGGCCGACCAGCGCATGCCGGCAACTCGTCCGGCCTCGCCTGCGCACGGCAAATATCGCCACCCGATTTACCTCCAGTCAAGACTTCTGCAGTTCATCTGGCAAAGGCGGAACACACCGGAAAATACCGCAAGGTTCACGGTCTGTCCCATACCCTGTATGTTTTCCCACAGGCCGGACAAATCCTTGCCCAACCCGACTTTGGCGACCTGGGTCTTGTCGCGAGCGGAAGCCATACGTCACTGCTAAGTGGATCGTGTACCCGCGTTCCGGGTTGATGTTTCGACATCCGCGTCATTTCGCCTGCAGGCGATCGGTGCTCAGTGACGGCTTCCGATCCTGTCCCATAGGGTCCTTGCCTCGGCCAGCTCGGCCATGGCCCCTGCCCGGTTCTGGGCCCTTATGAACCCCTCGGCCCGAGCTATTGCGGCCCTGAGATCGAGTACGTCGTGGAGTTGGGCCGAGAACTGCACACGCACAGTCACCCTATTGAACGCGTCCGCCAGTTTCCTCGCGCCCTCCAGCGCATCTTGCCACTGTTCGTCCATGACATGCGCCTCTACCCGAGATAGCCATGCCGGCACATCATCGGCACTCCCCAGTGGGTGCTTGAGAACCGCAGCCGACAGCATCACCGCGATGAACAGAGCGATCAAGCCCACCGGCAGTGCAATGACAAGAATGCGCTTCAGCATGGCGCAGACCTCCAGTCTCAGTAAGGTCCCGGATAATCGCCCGTGTCCACCGGGTTTTCCACACGATCGTGGTATGTGTCTACATACAGGTTACCGGAGGTGTCCAGGACGGCCAGGAAGACGTCTCGGGAGTCTTGTATCCCTTTCTTCCTGAGTTCAGAGTCCAGCCACGAACGGTCCAAGTGCACCTGCCTCAGGTTCTGGTCGAATATCACGCCACTGTATATGAGCTCGGTACCTATGCCCTGGTACTGTGTGGAGATGCTCATATCGCTCCGCGTCACAGGCTGGAATTGGGTCTTCTTCAACACCGACAACGTCCCGTTAGTCTCGAGTATTGCGAACTCCACTTCCCCAATGTCGAACACGTCCTTCACACGCAACTGCTCCATGAGATCGGATGCACGGTAGCGCAGCTTCCTCATGGCGCCTTCCATTATCTTTCCGTTCATTATCACGACCGTGGGTTCACCGTCAATGTACTTGGACGCGAACCTCCACTTTAGCGTGACCCACTGCATCGTGAGCCCCGCCGCCGTCCACGCGGTCAGCCCAACCCAGTGAGGCCACGCTGTCGATGATAAGTCGGTGGTGAGCGCGGCAGCTATGGACCCGATAGTAATGCCGAGGATGTAGTCGAAATACGTCAGCTGGCT
>DAOTAC010000056.1:8389-10273 GCA_035382325.1 Bacillota bacterium
ACTTATGGACGGTGAAGCAGAGTGATCCTTCACGCAGCCTGGCTTCCTTTCGCTGACGCCGCCGCAGGGGCAGTGCCCACGGCAAGTGCACTCGCAGGGAATCAAGCCGCGCCGGCGCCGGGAGGGCGCCTTTTCATATGGGGCGAATCGCCCGAGCGTTTTGGCCTGAAGCTACGCGGTCGCAAGGGCCCTTTCCCCGGGCATCCGTTTCAGGCTTCTGCCACAGAGCTGATGCAGGCATTTGCTCTTCTCGTGGCTGCTGCCGGCTGCAGTCTGAACCGCAATCAAGGCACAGTAGGGTCGGCGGCTGGGCCCGACGCGGTGCGCGCCAGCGCAAAGTTGGTGCAGAAGCCCAGGAAGAGCCATGCCCTCATACTGCTCCCTACGGATGATGGTTATCCCATTCCGTCGCCGGCTCTGCTTAAGCAGGCACGGCGTGTTCTGCCGACTGCGCGCCTCGAGCGGTGGACAGCCAACGGCGGTTCGGTTGGCCTACACAACGCAGGTTGCTTCCAAGCCACCGGAGTAAGCATTTCGGCGCTCGATATCATTCGTCTGCTCACGGTATTGCCGCAGTCCCGCCGGGACGATGGAGGCGACTATCCCGAGCCCGACGACAGACTCGTCAGATTAAGACTCTCAGCCGCTCCCGGCAGTGACTTTGCCTTTTGGACACAGGCGTCCAAACTGGCTCTTGAGCTCATGGCCAAGCAGAGGTTCATGCCCGACATCTGCGTCTCTACAGACGACTCACGAGCGAGAGCTGTATGGCGCCCCTTGTGGGAATCCGCCCAGGACGTGTCGCGCTTTCGCGCGCTGGCCGACGCCATGCCCTTGCTGTGCAGGGCTGTGTGGCCGCTGGAGGAGTCTGGATCGGCCCGGATCGTGCCTTCGGACGTGATCTTGCGGAGTTTCATCGATACTTCGATGGATGAGACTGTCAGGGGCATGCTGGCTATGGAGCGCAACATCCGGTGGGCCGATTCCATTGCCAGGCAGGAGTTTGACGACGCCGAGCGCCGGTTGCTGGAGATGGCCATGCTCAGCAACAAACGACCGGCCTGCGCCTGGATATGCAGCCTCAACAAGGAGAAGCCCGAGATCCGGCTGGAACAGGCGCGCCTCGACTCAGTCCGCCGGGGCATCAGCGATTGGATAGCCGCCGCGAGCTTGCGTCAGGCGCCTGCCTCCAGCGTGCCCTCGGTTTCCGCTGCGAGCGGTTTCCGCACCTGTTTTCGCCTGGAGCCGCCGAATACCGAGGCCGACTCGGCGGACCATGAGTGTGAGACCGACTCCGCCGCCGAATTCTGGACGCTCCACTACTACCTCCAGGCCGCCGACGACCCCAGCGTACTGGTGCCGGCAGCTCGCGTATGGGAAGAAAGTGGCGGTATGCTGCGCTTCCTGGGCAAACGGTTCGAGAACCCCCACGAGCGTCTGCTGGCAGACCTCGGTCAGGCCGCGCGTCATTTTCCCGCGATAGAAACAAGCCTCGACACAGCAACACCTGAATCGTGCGAGCTCACTACGACCGAGGCCTACTCGTTCCTGCGGGAGGTCTCCCCGCAGCTTGAGCAGCTCGGCCTGGGAGTACTCGCCCCGCCCTGGTGGGAACGGGTGTCGAGCGGCCCCGCCAGACTCGGAGTACGTCTCAAAGTCCGATCCGAATCTGCGCAAGACGCCGGCGCCGGTGAGGAGGCCAATGTCGCACCTCGCTTCTCCCTAGATAGCCTCGTCGATTACGACTGGCAGGTAGCCCTGGGCGATGAGGTCATGAGCAAGGACGAATTCCGCCGGCTCGCCGACCTCAAAGTCCCGCTGGTGAGGGTGAGAGGCGAGTGGGTCGAGATCAATCCCAGGGAGGTCGAATCGGCCATCGCCTTC
>DAOTAC010000057.1:0-10171 GCA_035382325.1 Bacillota bacterium
CGGGTGGCCTCCGGGCGGGTTCGGGCGCACCCAACCGGGATACAAGCGAACCACGTTCACCTTCGGCAACCTGTCGGACGCCGACTTTAGCGACTTCTTCAAACAGTTCTTCGGAGGGTTCGATATCGACGGCGGCATCTTCGGGCAAGGGGTTCGCGAACATGAGTTCGCCCAGCGGCGCCCTGCGCGGCGCGACATTGAACACGAGATCGAGATCGGTCTTGAGGAAGCGTACCGTGGCGGCGAGCGTTCGCTCGAACTGGTGGATCCGGACGGGGCCAGGCGGAGGATCGCGGTTACCATACCGGCAGGCATCCGAAACGGAAGCAAGCTGCGCGTGGCAGGCGAGGGTACAGGCAGAACCGGATCGCGGGGCGATCTCTACCTGAAGGTGAGTATCCGTCCTCACCCACGTTTCGAATTGCGCGGCAACGACCTTCACACCGTGGTAGACGTTCCGGTAACCGTCGCGGCGCTGGGCGGCGAGGTTGCTGCGCCCACGCTGGACGGCGCGAATGTGTCGCTCACCATCCCGGCCGAAACCCAAAATGGCCGAGTATTGAGGCTTCGCGGCCTCGGCATGCCGTCCGTGCGCGGAGAAAGCCGGGGCGACCTGCTTGTGCAGGTGAGCCTTACAATGCCGAGGAGCTTGACCGACCGCGAGCGAGAGCTCTTTCGGGAGCTTGCCTCGCTGCGAGGGGATAAGGTCGGTGCCGGGCCGAGCGCCGACGCGGGCGCCGCGACAGGCGCCGGCGAAAACGCAACCAGACGCAGATAACAAGGAGGGTTGGCTACATGAGATTCGACAAACTCACAGTCAAGTCACAGGAGGCAATCGCCCGCGCGCAGAGCATCGCGCGCCAGCGACAGCATCAAGGCATAGGGCCCGCTCATCTCCTCGCGGCACTCCTTGAACAGAAGGAAGGCGTGGTAGCCCCCGTCCTTGAAAAGCTGGACGCGGCGCCTGAGGCCGTGGCCCGAGAGGTCGCGGCGGCGCTCGACAAAACCCCGAAGGTCTACGGGCAGGAACCCGGGCAGTATCTCACCACACCTGCGGCGAACGTGCTGGAAGATGCGTCATCCGAAGCTGAGCGTCTCAAGGACGAGTATGTAAGCACTGAGCACATCCTTCTTGCCCTGGCCGGCAGCGAAGACGATACCGGCAAGCTACTGCGGTCGATGGGCATCAAGAAGGACGACATATACAAAGCCCTGGTGGACGTGCGCGGCACTCAGCGAGTGACCGACCAGAACCCGGAGGAGAAATACCAGGCGCTTGAAAGATACAGCCGCGACCTGACCGCGCTCGCGAAGCGCGGTTCGCTCGACCCAGTGATCGGCAGAGATGAAGAGATCCGCCGCGTGATCCAGGTGCTGTCGAGGCGCACCAAGAACAACCCCGTCCTCATAGGCGAACCCGGCGTAGGCAAGACCGCCATCGCCGAAGGGCTGGCCCAGCGAATTGTGGCAGGCGACGTGCCTGAGGGCCTGAAAAACAAGCGAGTGCTGGCTCTGGACCTTGGATCACTCATCGCGGGGACGAAGTACAGAGGCGAATTCGAGGACAGGCTGAAGGCCGTACTCAAGGAAATTGAGGAGGCCGCAGGTGAGGTCATCCTGTTCATCGACGAGCTACACACCCTGGTGGGCGCGGGCGCGGCCGAAGGCGCTATGGACGCCTCCAACATGCTCAAGCCCGCATTGGCCAGAGGCGAGCTTAAGGCAGTGGGCGCAACCACCATCGATGAGTACAGGAAGCATATTGAGAAAGACGCGGCTTTGGAGCGCAGGTTCCAGCCTGTCATGGTCAACGAGCCCACGGTGGAAGACACCATCGCCATCCTGCGCGGGCTCAAGGAGAGGTACGAAGTCCATCACGGAGTTCGGATCAAGGACTCGGCGCTGGTGGCGGCGGCAGTGCTGTCGCACCGCTACATCTCCGACCGGTTCCTGCCGGATAAGGCCATCGACCTAGTGGACGAGGCGGCATCTCGCCTCAGGATGGAAATCGACTCACTCCCGGCCGAGATAGACGAGGTGAGCAGGCGGATCATGCAGCTCGAGATAGAGCGGCATGCGCTGGACAAGGAAGATGACGACGCCTCCCGCGAAAGGCTCGCGAAACTAGACTCAGAGCTTGCCGAGTTGCGTGAGAAGTCGGACGGTATGAAGGCTCACTGGCAGCGGGAGAAGGATACGATATCTCAGATCCGCCAGATCAAGCAGAAGATCGAAGAGGCCAAACATGAAGAGCAGAACGCCGAGCGCGCCGGCGACCTGGGGCGCGCGGCTGAGCTCAGGTATGGAGTCCAGCTCACGCTCTCCCGCGAGCTTGACGAGGCAAACGCCAAGATCGCCAAGCTGCAGACGGAAAAGCGCTTCCTCAAGGAAGAGGTCGAAGAAGAGGACATCGCGGAAATCGTGGCCAAGTGGACCGGCATTCCGGTGTCGCGGCTTGTAGAAGGTGAGACCCAGAAGCTCCTGCGCATGGAAGACCTCCTGCGCGAGCGCGTGATCGGCCAGGACGAGGCGGTGCGCGCAGTGTCCAACGCTGTGCGGCGCGCGAGGTCGGGGCTTTCTGACCCGGCCAGGCCCATAGGTTCGTTCCTGTTCCTCGGGCCCACTGGCGTAGGCAAGACGGAGCTTGGGAAGGCCCTGGCCCAGTTCCTGTTCGACGATGAACGCGCCATGATCCGAATCGACATGTCGGAATATCAGGAGCGGCACACCGTAGCCCGCCTAATCGGGGCCCCTCCCGGATACGTGGGCTACGAAGAAGGCGGCCAGCTGACCGAGGCTGTAAGGCGCCGGCCCTACACAGTAATCCTGCTGGACGAAATCGAGAAGGCGCATCAGGAAGTCTTCAACGTGCTGCTGCAGCTGCTCGACGACGGCAGGCTGACCGACGGGCAAGGACGGACAGTCGACTTCCGAAACACTGTTGTGATAATGACGTCCAACCTGGGAAGCCAGTATATCACGGAATACGCCGGTCGCGGCGATACTAGCGATGGCGGCGACCATGAGCGCGGCCACGACCGGATGCGCGACACGATAATGGACGTGCTCAAGCAGTCGTTCAGGCCGGAGTTCCTGAACAGGATAGACGAGATCCTGATCTTCAACCGTCTTGGCAGAAACGAGATATCCCGGATCGTCGAGATCCAGCTTAGGTTGGTGCGCGCGCGCCTGGCCGACAAGGGTTTCTCCATAGTATGGACCCCCGCGGTCCGCGAATACCTGGCTCGCGCCGGTTACGACCCGATCTACGGCGCCAGACCGCTTAAGCGTGCCATTCAGAAGGAACTCGAGAACGCCCTCGCACTCGAGATACTCCAGGGCAGGTTCAAAGAGGGCGACGTAATACAGGTGAGCGTGGCCGAGGATGGCGAGTCGTTGGCGTTCCAGTAGGCCATTGTGGCACGCATTCCGGCAAACGATGTTGCGCGGCAATGCCCGGACTGGTATGGTCGTATCACCGACACGCAATCGAGGTGACTGACCCATGACCCGCACTAGAGTCAGGCTGTCCGGTAAACACCAGGTCGTGATTGCCAAGCCGGAATCACGCACGTGCAGATTCGCCGGCGCGCGTTCTGCATCTTCCCCCGCAGACAGGCGACGCCTACGAGTGCTCGGCGCACGTCAGATAATCGTCGACCTGGGCCACGAATCGAGTGAGATCCGGCAGATTCTCGGATACGATGTCGAGAAGTCCTCTGTCGGATACCAGGTGGTACAGGTGGACGAGACGGTTTCGATACCCGGCCATCATCACCAGAGTATCGGACATGGCCCTGTCTACTACCCCAAGGTCGCCCAGGCCACGGGCTATTGACTCGTACTCGCCGGCAAGGTCGGCGCCTTCTGTGTGGGCCAGAATGTGCCGTCCCACGTCGAAGACGGCTTCCAGCGAACGCCGAAGGTAGCTCTCGACAATGGCGGCATTGTCCGGGTCGGCAATGAAATCGCCATATGACATTCCGGCGAATCGCTGCATGCGGACAACGCTCGCGCTTATCAGATCGAGTCGCTCCATTATCCTGTGTCTACTCAGCATCCCGCACCACCCCTCCCTGAGCCCTGTAGCGCTCCCTGAACCCTTGGGCAACGTCCTCAAGATACGCGTCAAGCACGGGACGAAAATCGGCGGCCCTGCGGGCGATCGCCTCTTCGTAGTCGAACCGATACTCATTGCTGATCGAATACGCGCACCTACCCTTGATGGCCTCCATCTGGAACACCGAATGGTGCTCCTGCAGAAACACCAGGTCGACGGTGTACGGAGAGAACAGGTCCTGAAGCGGCGACAAGAGCCGGGCGTAGATTCGGTGAAGCGCTCTCGCCTCCCGGAATGAGTCGAATTCGGCCAACACGACGCCCACATCTATGTCGGCCAGCGGATCGTTGATGGCGACCTGCTCGCCGAGAAGGATCTGCCAGGCGTTTTCCGACTGGGAGCCGAACAGGTAGCATAGAGTAACGCCGTGTGCCTCACAGACGGCCGCCAAAGCGCCGACTTCACCAGGGCCATCGATAGCCAACGCCCATCACATCCTCTCTCCATCCAGTATCGCCACAGTCGGCACGACAGATGAGTTCTGTCCATCTCACCCACTCTCCTGCAGGCGGTCGCGAGGCAGTGGCGCAGGAACCAGACCACCCGCGGAGAATCACGTACGGGCACACTGATGATAGGAGGTGTGCCCCATAACTTGGAAGGGTTTCTTCGATGGTCCCGGGAGGCAGGTTCGTGCTCACAGCGCTCAACGCGTTGAGAAATATCCGCGCCTACGGTGATGACGACGTCGCCCAGGGCAGATTCGACAACCTCACTCTGTGTGAGGCACACTTGCTCAGCGACGCGGTGAGCCACCGGACGGATGTTGCCCTTCCGGAGGAGGTAGCTTCTGCCACCGTCCTGGAGAAGGGATTCACCGCGATGGAGCTGACATTGATGCTGCAGATCGCCGGGCTCAAAGTCGAGAATGTGTGGGGCGGCACGGCCGGCAACTGGGGCAGAAGGCCGCTTCTGATGGACGAGATCGAGCTGATGGTCGTAGCCAGGCTGGACTGAGGAGGTCTTCCTTGCATGATCAGGGATGTAATCGACCTGTCGCAGCTCACGGCCCCCGGCCTGGTGCTAGACGTAGCAGGGGGCGGCGAAGGGATGATCGGTCACGCGCTGGGCAGACAAGTGGTCTCGATAGATATCTCCCGGTCTGAACTGGAGGAAGTATCAAACGATGCGCTCAAGCTGGTGATGGACGCAGCGGACATGTCCTTCCTTGATGGCTCCTTCACCGACGCGACTTGTTTCTTCGGGCTGATGTACATGCCAACCCAGCTCCGCCCGCGAGTGCTGGCAGAGGTCTTTAGAGTGCTGGCCCCTGGTGGACGCCTGCGCATATGGGATGCCGAGATCCCGTCGGTTGAGGCGTGCGGCAGTCACGAGGACCGCGACCACCGTGACGAGATATTCTTGGTCGAACTTGAGGTCATGATCGACCCAGGGGAGCACGTACGCCCGCACAGAACAACCTATGGAGTCGGATGGGACGATAAGGCACAAACCTGCTGCAGCATTACCCGGGCAGCGGTCGACTGCGGCTTTGTGGTGCTGGGCCATGCGGGCTCGGGTCGCACTTTCCACCTGAGTCTGCTCAAGCCTTACGGCACTGACGGGCAGTTGGCCGGCCGTACGCCGACAGGAGTCGGGCCAATGCGCATTGTGCGTGCCGCTGCTCGAGATCTGCAAGATGCCTATGGAGTGCTCGCCGACAGTTGCCGACGAGTCGTGAGTCGGGGCAGGCCCGTCCCCCACTGGCTGTTTGCCTTCGAGGGCCAGCAGCATGTAGCCGACAAGATACGCGACTGCGACTACTTCATCGGCTATATCGACGATTCGCCCGCCGGCGCGGGCATCGGCGCAGCATTGCTTGAGTGGGCCTCTTCATACATAGCTTCGCGCGGCAGAAGCATCGTGAGGCTGGAGTGCGACGCGAAAAGCCCGGGGCTCTGCGCCTACTACGAAAGCCTCGGATTTCAGGATCGCGGCCTGGTTTCCTCTGCCAATCAACTGCGCCGTTACGAGCGCCGTTACGAGCGCCGGGACACGCAACAAGCGCCATGGTATAATCGCTAGTGAGAGAGTGTATTCCTGGGAGGCAGGCTCATGGGCTATAGAATGCCCGACCCGGCTGAAAGGGCTATGGAGCTCAATAGCGAGTTGAACCGAATTGTGGGTATTCTGAAGGCCCGGAATGTCGACAAGGTGATTCTGTTCGGCTCGCTAGCGGACGGTCGCGTCGGCTCTACCAGCGATATAGACCTGATCATCGTGGACAACACCGACAAGCGCTTCCTAGATAGATTGGGCGATATCTACTCCGCAGTCCAGCCCAGGGTGGCCACTGACCTACTTGTGTACACTCCCGACGAACTGGAGCGCCTAATAGAGGAGAGCTCATTCGTGCGCGAGGCCGTGCTTAGGGGAAGGGTTGTATATGAGAAGGACTCCTAGCGACGAAGCAGGCAGATGGTTCCTTCAGGCCCAACGAGACCTGGACGATGCCCGGTACTCAGCTGCCGGTCAGCGCTTCAACCTGGCGTGTTTTCTCGCACAGCAATCGGCCGAGAAAGCCCTAAAGGCACTGCTCTACTTTGCAGGCGCAGAGGCTGTGTGGGGGCACTCGGTTGCCGAGTTATGCCAGGACATCATTGCCATTCATCCTGATCTTGCGCCGCTGGCCGCGATAGGGGGCCCGCTGGACAAGTACTACATCCCTACAAGATATCCCAATGGCCTGCCGGGAGGGATACCGTCAGACGCGTTTGTGTCGGCGGACGCTCAGATGGCGATCTCGATGGCAGAGCAAGTCCTCGATACTATCTCGTCGAAGCTGACCTCTTGAGCTCAACGGGACCGAGATGTCAACTGTGAGGCTGGAGTGCGCCGCGAAAGGCCCGGGGCTTTGCGCCGATTACAAAAGCCTCGGGTTTCAGGATCGCGGCCTAGTGTCGCCCGCCGATCAGCTGCGCTGTTGCAGCTGTGAAGGCTGATGAGGGCAGAACAGGCATCTGCCGCCCCGGCTTTTCTCACAGTACTGCCCGATCGATTTCGGACAGGAACCGATCCAGGTCGGTATTGAGCGCCACCACCGTCCTGTTTAGGTCTCTCAGCAATTCCAGAGTCCGCCCTGCATCCAACTGAAATCCGTAGATGTTCCTGAAAACGTGCCTGAATGCGCGGAACTTGTTCAGGAGCTCTACCGTGTCGCCGGACAGCAGCGGCGGACGCAATCCAGGGATAGGCAGAGACATCTGCTCGAGCAGCTCTCTCGGCCAGTCGTCGCCGTCAGGAATACCTCCATCAACTCTCGCAGCTACGGTCTTGGCGATGTTCTCTACAAACGTATAGAAATCATGAAGCATTGATCCGATTATGCGCAGTGCCTCGTTGTCGCACAACCGAAAACCGCCCATACTCTCTGCATGCACCTCAGGGTAGATGCCATGCCTCGACATCTGGTTGAGAAGGCGATCGAGGTTCTTTCGCTCCTTGGCTATTCGGGCTTGGACCACTAGGTAGTTCTCGGGCCTCAAAGGCAAATCCCCCCTTCCCGCGCGTGCTCAATCAGCGTGTCCTGCGCGTCTTCGATACACACGATGCTGAGGTCGAAAGGGCCGGCGATCTCATCCGCTATGACATACATTTTCCAGTATTGACCCCTGAACCCTTCAACGAGAATATCTATGCCTGACTTGTCGTGGAAGCAGGTTTCAGCCAGGGAGCCAAATAGCGTGACCGCTGAGGCCGAATAGCGGACCTTCAGAAGATTGGCTATGCGACGCGCTCTCTCCATCGCGTCAGCCCTGACAAGGTCAGCACGCTGCTTCGATCGTCGAAACACCGCCTCTCGGATCTCAGGTACGTCCCACCCGCGGATCCCATCATCAGTCACGGTCACACCCCCTCCCGGAAAAGGCCAAGCCCTACAGGCTGCCGATGCGCTGTGCTCACGCCCACACAGCCAGATCCACGATCACACAAGAGATTATTCCCCCACCATCAAGGCGACTCCTTCATCGATACACACCTTTCTACTGCAGGTACCTGCTCTGGGCCGTCCAGAGTCTACGGTATTATTGCGACTCGTCTAGGAGTCGGTCGTGGGTTCCGATGTCTGCTATTCGGCCTTCCTTGAGCACCAGAACGCGATCGGCCAGGCGTACTGCGCCCAGGCGGTGCGTGATGATGACGGCAGTGTGGTTCTTCTTCAGTCTCATGAAGTCGCGGTAGATGCGGTCTTCCTCAAAGGGATCGATGGCGGCCGTCGGCTCGTCTAGCACAATAAGCTGGTGAGACCTATAGTAGGCCCGGGCAATGGACAGGCGCTGCCATTCGCCGCGCGACAGGTCGGTTCCTCCGAATTCCTTGCTGATCAGCGTATCCAGGCCCTGCGTCATCTGTTGGTCGTCGGCGCGAAACCCGGCCGCCGCCAGGGCATCCTGGATCTCGTCATCGCTTGAGGCGCTCAGCTTGATGAAGTCGCTGATGGCGACATTATCCCTCAGCGATAGCTGGTAACGCTGGAAATCCTGAAACACGCAGGAGGCGTTCTTGTAGGCGCTGCTTGAGGCCAACTCCCTCAAGGGAACATCGCCCACCAAGATCCGGCCCTTGTCGGGCCGGTACAAGCCCAGAATCAGTTTGGCCAGCGTCGTCTTCCCCGAACCGTTTTCGCCGACGACGGCAAGCGTTTCTCCGGCGGTTATGCGAAGGGAGATGCCACTAAGGGCCGGTCGCGCAGCGCCGGGATAAGTGAAGGTGACTCCTTCGAGCACGATATCTTTCGGATCGTCGACGTGTATCCGCCCATACTCCTGCTCCGGCAGGTCGAGAAACCTGAAGTACTTGCGGATCTGTCCCAGGCCGGCAGACAACTCGCCCAGCCTGTTGTCCAAGACCTCTGTCATCATGGCAAACATCTCAAGCGTCGCCGCCAGGATGGCCGAGAACGAGCCGATGGTAATCCTGCCTCGTATAACAAGCGAAACGAGAATTCCCAGAATAGCCGTATATCCTGCCAGGGCAAGCCCGCTCGCGGCGATCGCTACGCCCTGGCTCCCAAGTTCAGTCTGGTAACGCAGCTCTTGGGCATTCTTGAAAGCCTGGATGTACCGGGACAGGAAAAACGCTCCGGCGCCCAGCGCCCTGGTTTCCTTGAAGAACGCTCTGGCCGTCAGACATTCTTTGTAGTGCTTCTCCTTGCGGCGCAGCGCGACAGTGCGATCATCGAGCCGCGTATAGTAGCTGGATCGCAGAAAATGGGAGGCAAGCACGGGAACGAAGACCAGCAGCAATATCAAGGGAAGCATTGGCTCGGCACGTCGCAGGAAGACTCCCATGAACACGAAATACGGAATATATAGGCAGGCGATGTCCATCAGGACATGGACAAGATTGCGTACATTATAGGCTCCGCGATAGGCCTGGTCCATCTGGTTCAGAATCTGAGGGTCCTCAAAGTCCAGCGCGTCCAGCCTGTCTGCCTTCAGGTTCAACTCGTTCATCATCACCTGGCTGCTCTTGCCGGCGTAATGCTCACCGATGAAATTGGCGACTCCGTCGATCACCTCATCTGCCACCTTCAGCAAGGCAAACAGGAGCAGCGACATCAAGGTCGAGTCAAACGAAACCGAGCCGGCCGTGAGCCCGGTCACGTGTTCGAAGAAATCCCGAAGAGCCACAGTCGTCAACACGAGCAACAGTGCATCCAGAACAGTGACTGCGTATTCGAAGACAAAAAGGCCGGGCGATACCCGGCAAACCAATGGCAGCGCTTTGCGGGCAATCTGCAGAAAGCCCTCTTCTTTTGTGGGACTCATGCTTTGGCCACCTGCCCTCTCAGGTACCACTTCCGCTGTGTATTGAACATCTGGGCATAGTAGGAGTCCCTGGCGAGCAGGGCGGCGTGCGTGCCCTGCTCGATGATCCGGCCGTCCTTCATCAGGATGATCTCATCGGCGGATCTGGCCGCGGCCAAGCGGTGGGTAACGTACAAGGTAGTCGTACACCGTCTGGCGCCGATGTCGCGGATAATGCGATAGATCCGGCTCTCAGCCAGAGCGTCAAGGGCCGCCGCAGGTTCGTCCAGCACCAAGAGCT
>DAOTAC010000058.1:0-10108 GCA_035382325.1 Bacillota bacterium
CAGTAGTGGAGCTGTTTGACAATCCTATCCATCCGTATACGTCCGGACTGCTGACCTCGCGCGTGAGGCGAGAGTACAAGGGGAGAGACCTGCCGTATATCGAAGGTTACGTTCCGAGAGCCTACGAGTTCCCGGAAGGCTGCAGATTCCATCCCAGGTGCCCGAGGGCCATGGCGAAATGCAGGGAGATCCCGCCTCCCGAGTTTGAGCCGGCGTCCGGCCACACCGTTGCCTGCTGGCTGCTGGAGGAGGGCGATGATAGATGAAGATTGTGTCTACCAGAAACCTCAAGAAGTATTTCCCGATAAGGTCGGGGGTGTTCTTGCAGGTCAGCGGCTGGGTGAGGGCGCTGGAGAACGTCAACATGGAGATCAGTCAAGGCGAGACGATCGGGATCGTCGGCGAGTCGGGCTGCGGCAAGAGCACGCTCGGAAGGGCGATTGTGAAGATCTACGAGCCCACGGCCGGCAGCATCACGTATTGCGACCCAAGCGGGGCCAGTCACGATATCTCCGCGAAGATCGATAGACGACTGGAGCCGGTATTCCGAAAAGACGTGCAGATGATCTTCCAGAACCCGTTCGACTCGCTCGACCCCAGAATGACTATTCGCGACACAATACGTGAACCCCTCCACACTCATAGGCTGCTTGCCAGCAAGAAGGAGATGGACGGGCGCGTAGCGGAGCTACTGATGAAAGTGGGGCTGTACCCCGAATACGCGCAGAGATATCCGCACGAGTTCTCCGGCGGGCAGCGACAGAGAATCGCCGTAGCCCGTTCGATATCGGTCAACCCAAGGCTTCTGATATGCGACGAGCCCACTTCGGCCCTGGACGTATCGGTTCAGAGCCAGATCATCAACTTGCTCAAAGACATACAGCGCGACACTAACATGGCACTCATATTCATCTCCCATAACCTCGACGTGGTGCATCACATGAGCGATAGGATCATGGTCATGTACCTCGGAAACGTTGTGGAATCCGCACCCGCAACCGAGCTATTCGACCATCCGGCTCACCCTTACACTCAGGCGCTGATGTCGGCCATCCCAAGCTGGAACCCGAAAGATCGAAAGCTCGGCCTCGTCAAGCTGGAAGGAGAGCCCCCGAGCCCCATCAACCCGCCTTCAGGCTGTCCATTCCACCCCAGATGCCGGCACCGGCTCGCCGCCTGCAGTAAGGTCAAGCCGGAGGCGGCAGAAGTGAGCAAGGGGCACTTCTCGGCCTGCCATCTGCATGGCGTATAGAGAGCGTTGGGCAGCGAACAGCGTCTGGGCAATAATGTTGCCCATACACTCTGAGAAGGAACGTCGGAGAACCACACACATCTGATCTATGCATTACCCACATCGCTGGTAACGATATACAGTTTGGCAACAGAATGAGCACCTTGCTCGGAAGACTCGATTACCCGTGCCATTTCTACGAGGCGCTCCCGGGCGGCGGTCCGGTCGGACGTCAAGGTTGCGGGCGCTGCGGTATACCCTCCAAGGGTATCCGGGAAGCTTTTCTCCCCTTAGGAGGCGCTAGACGGAGATTCTTTGCACGCACGCGGCAAAAAATCTCCGCTTTGCGCCGTGGAGACTGCAAGTCTCTGCAGGCCCTTACGCCCGGACCTTTCCATGGATGCGGGTAACGCATGGCGCATTTGCTGCGGGTTCCCTGATTCCCTGCTATCCGATGCCTGCTGCTCACTCCGTTCAGCTTCGACGACGGTGTCGGTGAGGCGAGTCACATGGTTGACTGCGATTGACTACAAGATTAGTCTATGCTACACTTGACTACAGCAGTAGGCAATACGGTTGCATGTTGCACGGGAGCGGGGGAGTACGGGGATGGGCAGAGCGAGGAAGCTGCGGATCAACCGCGGGAAGAGACTAGCAATTCAAGTCGGTGGGCGCGCTTATGCGCGTATTCCGATCAAGACTCACGTCGTTACGGCAGCAGACGATATCGTTGATGTAGTTCAAAGATACGCAGGGCCTCTGCTGCATCCACGGGACGTGCTGGTGATAAGTGAGAAGGTAGTATCGATAACTCAGCAGAGAGCTTACCCCATCAGTCAGATCAAGCCTTCATGTCTTGCTCGTATCCTGTCCAAGTTCGTGCACAAGTCGCCTTATGGAATTGGGCTCGGTAGTCCGTGGACAATGGAGCTCGCCATTGGGGAAGCGAGCCCGCTTCGGGTCGTGACTGCCGCTGCCATGGCAGGGGTTGCCAAGGTTTTCGGCGCCCGGGGGGTGTTCTACCGGGTATGCGGCTCCGGCGTTGCCGCAATCGATGGACCGTGCGACTATACCCTGCCGCCCTACAACCGCTACGCGATCCTTGGCCCTTCGAAACCCAGCGCAGTGGCGGAGTCCGCCAGCAGAGTCGCGGGAGTGCCGGTCGCGATCGTCGATGCAAATGACCTCGGCGTTACGGTGCTGGGGGCTTCGTCGGGATGCCTCGAGCGTGTGTTCCTCGCAGAGGTTCTTGCCGATAATCCCCTCGGGCAATCGTGCGAGCAAACCCCGATTGGCATAGTCCGCCCGGCGCGTTACGTCCCAGTTCGGGGCGGCGCTGTCACGCTTCGGCGGTCCCAGGAGGGTTGGCGGAGATGCTGAGGCGTGGAACGGGGCATACGTCCGGACGAAGGCGCGGAGGCCGGGTCGCAATCGAAGCTGCGTTGGTGTTCATGGTAGTCGTCGCGCTTGCCGGGGCAGCGTGGCGC
This sequence comes from Bacillota bacterium, assembly GCA_035382325.1. GTDB lineage: Bacteria > Bacillota > DTU025 > DTU025 > DTU025 > UBA5389. Next base: position 2,719 of record DAOTAC010000058.1, read on the forward strand.
ACACGTGGTCGGATGGGGTCTGATATTGCCCTGGGCTCTGCAGTATCGGCTATAGTAGTGGAAGTCGAGTCAGGGGACGTGCTGTACGAGCAGGGCGCCGAACGGCGAATACCTCCGGCGAGCCTCGCCAAGCTGATGACTGTCCTCCTGGCGGTGGAAGCAGTGGAGGGCGGACTGGCGAGCATGCTGGACGTTGTTACAGTGAGTAGGCACGCCGCGTCGATGGGAGGATCCCAGGTGTGGTTGGGCGCAGGTGAACGGTACACTCTGGGTCAGCTTCTGGAGTCGGTGATGATAGCGTCGGCGAATGATTCTGCGGTTGCCGTAGCCGAGCACCTTGCCGGGAGTGAGAGGCAGTTCGTCGGGTTGATGACGAAAAGGGCCAGCGAGCTGGGAATGTGCAGCACGCGCTTCGTGAATGCCACAGGTCTTCCTGCAGGAGAAGGCGAGCACGATGGATACACCACAGCCTCCGACATGGCCCGCCTTGCGCGCGAGGCCCTTGGCCACCAGGTGATTCTGGAGTGGAGCAGCACACGGAGCAAGGCATTTCGGAACCACCCCCTGTTCATCATGAGTAACACAAATCCGCTGCTTGGCATGTATCCAGGATGCGACGGGCTGAAGACAGGCCACACCAAGGCGGCCGGGTATCACCTGATAGCGACTGCAAGAGCGGATGGTGTCCGCCTTGTTGCCGTGATTATGCATGCAGACAACGAGGAAGCACGTGCCACGGGCTGCGCACGTCTTCTCGATTATGGGTTTGCGGCATTGCGCGCCGGAGCTACGGCGAGATCTACAACCGAAACCGGGGTTCGCAAGCCAGGAGTGCGTGATCCCGGAGTGCGTTGACAGCGTGTCACAGGATACGTATACTGACTACAGATATAGTTAAGCACCGACGGACGTGCGCCATGTCACGACTCGATGGGTGGAGCAGAGGGTGGTAGGTATGGAGTTACCGCCTTTGGGCGATCAGGAACTTGAGCTGCTGCGGTTCATTACTGAGCATGCGCCGATCACTGTACGCGAGGCCGTCGACAGCTATGGCAAGGATCGCGGCCTTGCTCGAACTACGATCCTTACCATGATGGAAAGGCTCAGGGCAAAGGGGTATCTCATCAGGTCCGAACAGGGAACGGCAAACGAGTACTCTCCCCGTCTTTCCCGTTCAGAGCTTATGCGCGGGGTGGTCCGCGGGTTTGTGGAGAAGACTCTTGGGGGCACGCTTTCGCCTTTTGTTGCGTACCTGACGCAGGATGCTGCAGTAAGCAGGGATGAGCTGGAAGACCTCAAGCGTCTTGTGGAGCAGCTAGAGTCGCGGGAGGGAAGGGGCAGGGGTAGGCAATGAGCGCTGTCTTGTACGACTTGCTACTGGTAGTCATGCCGCAGAGATGGGCCGGCTCTATGTGGGGCGCGCTATGGCAGGGAAGCGCGGCGCTGGCAGTGGTGTGGATCATATGCAGGGCTTTCCCGCGCATCCCCGCCAATACTCGTTGCTGGCTCTGGCGGCTCGGGCTCATGAAACCCTTTCTTCAGCTTCTGGCTGCTCCGCAGGTCGATCTCGCTTGGCTGCCGCGCGCCAGAACCGTCCTGGCGAGTGTGGTATCTCAGCGTTTCGCTGCGGATCTGCCCACTCGTTGCGCTTTGCTGATCGAGGCGAGCCGGCCCATGATGGCCCTTTGGATAGCGGGCGTGGCGGCGGTTGCGGCAAGCATCCTGGCTGCGCTCGCCAGATCACGCTCGATAGCGGAACGTTGTGCGCCAATGCGTGATGACGAGCTTGACGAGGTCGTAGCCGAGCTGTGCCGGAGGATAGGAATCAGCGCACGCCCGGACACGGTAGTCGCCGATTGGGCGTCTGTTCCCATGATCCTGCGGCGGCCGAGAGGGCACGTCATGGTTGTCCCTTCGGATCTGCTGATCTCGGCGCGTCATGAAGACCTGCGATTGGCACTCGCACACGAGCTGGCGCACATCAAACGGAAGGACTTGGCCTGGAATTGGCTTCCCGCGGCCGCCAAAGCGCTCTTCTTCGTGAACCCGTTGGTATGGGTGGCTGGCCGCGAGCTCGGGATCGCGCAGGAGATGGCGTGCGATGAGATGGCTGTGCGAGCCTCCGGTGCGGGGTTTGCGCGATATGGAAAGCTCCTTCTCACGATGGTTAAGCCGCGCCGCAGAGCCGAGCCAACGTGGGCAGTAGCGACGGTTTCTGCAGGCGCGTCGGCCAAGGTGATGCGCAGGCGACTTATCGAGCTCGGGCACGCACAAGATCCGCCGGCGCTGAGGCTGGCAGGATCCATGGTGGCGCTGCTCATCGTATGCGCTTTGGTGATGCCCTTTCGGATCGTGGAGGCACCGCGCAATGAGGGCCAGTGGCCCGGAGTATCTATGATCAGAACGCGGGAGCTACTTGTCGGATCTTTGGAGCGGACGGCCATGGCAATCATCGTCGAGCGACGCGTGGCGGAAAGCCGGGCAAGCCTCCCGCAACACCCATAACGGCGAGCGTAGCGCCAGATGCCGGTGAACGCTCGAACGCGCGCACAGGGTGAGGTTCGGCTACCACTTCTTCACCCATGGCTCGTACAGCTCGTATTTAGGCCCCATGACTGAGCCGTAAAGCGCGTTGGCCGCGGCACTGAACCCACCCACAAATGCTCTCGTGGCTCCCATGCACCGGAGTCTTCTCAGGCCCTCCGTTAGGAGCGCTCTTCCTAGGCCCAGGCGGCGATGGGCGGGCACGGTGGCCAGCGGCTCGACGTAGGCGCTCCGAGTCACATCGTCAAACCAGATGGTGCAAAATGCTCCTATGGCGCCGTCCGGCGCGACGGCTACTAGGTCCAGGTCGCGGCGGTATAGCGGCGCGTTCTGGATGTTCCTGTACCAGGTGGGATCGTCCCTGTTCTCGACGGCAGTGTTGATGTCGCCCTCATGAAAGCCTAGCCCCGATGCGTAGCAGCGCTCGAGAAGCTCCAGGCCGTCTCCGAGGGAACGAATGGTGTAACCTGGGGCTATCGGCGCATCAGGTATGGGTTGGCCCAGGTCGCGCCGCCACTGGTGTTCAGCTGCACTACGTTTTTCGTAACCCCTCTTGCTCAGGACAGACTGGCGGACCGAGTCCTGCTCGGGCGACCACACGCACAGCTTGCGGACTACGTCAGGGCCAGTCGACGCAAGACGCTCCTCCGCGATCGATAGCATTTCCTCCTCCAGTTCAGCTGTATGGTAGTCGGGATGTACCATAAGATGCGCCTCGCCCGGGCCGCCTTCGGGCATGACGATTGCGGCTATTTCCCGCTCCTGGCCGTCGTCGCAGTCGGTCTCCCACAGATACACAATGTCTTCCAGACGTACCTTGTCGCAGTTGAGGCAGAGATGCCAGCGAGCATAGTCCAGCCGCGCGACGTGCCAACTTCTCTCAAGCCCATTGTTAGCCATGAACACTAGGCGTAGGAACTCGCGCATTCGCCAGTAGTCGTCTTCCGTTTGATAGGGGCGGAAGGATGGCGTTGCCAAGTACATTCACTCCTTCTCGTTCAGCACGGCTATGTCGTTGACGAACGGTTGATCGCTTAGCCCGCTGCCTGTGGCTCGTTGGATCATCTCGTTCCAGTGCCACTTCGCTCCCGGCCCAAGTACTGAGTCGATCAGCCACCGACCGGCCTCCGGCATGCCGGTGAGCGACTTGGTCCCGAAACGCCGGGCGATTGCCGACTGAAATTGCACCGACAGTAGCTGGCCGAGCATGTAGTTTTGGTAGTAGACCGGATAGAGAGCCATGTGTATCTTGGCGGCCCAATCCGGCTCATCGCGCCCGGCGGGCGGCTGGACCAGCTGATAGCGGCTGACCATCTGCCCCCACAGGGTGTTCAAGTTCCGGCGTGGGCTCGCATAGAGGGCGCGTTCGAAATTGACCATCACTAGGCACCAACGGATGAATATCAGCGACTCAAGGGCCGACACCCGAGCGGCGGCAACCTCCAGCTCGCGGGCGCGTGCCGGCTCGACGCCTGCGATCTCAGTAAGCCAGCGAGCATCGTAGGTCTGGTCGCCCATAACCATGGCTACGGCTTCGGTTGTGAGCAGGTGGGCGTGCTCGCGGAGGAGGTAGGGCAGGCCGGGGTCGATGTAGTTGAAGTACACTCCATGGCCGAGCTCGTGCAGGAGTGTGCTCATCCAGTCGTGATTGTCGCGCAGATTGCATATGACCCTGATATCTCCCTCACGGTCCATGTCCTCGCAGTATGCGTGTTGGTACTTCCCGGGGCGCTCGTACAGATCGCTTCGGGAGAGGATGTCGTCGACCTCCATTCCTATCCCGTCGTAGAAACGGCGGGCAAGGGCGGGCAAGTCTTTGCCGCAGAAGACGGGATCCAGATCTACACTGCCATCCGCCGGAGCGCGCTGGAAGAAGGGGTCTGAGTAGTGCCAGGGGCCGATCTGCTCGGGCTCGACGCCGAACTTGGCAGCCAAGGACCGGTCCAGGCGGGCCTTCTCCGATGCGAAGACGGCGTCGGTCTTTGCAGCGAGCGAGTCGACCAGCGTGAACAGCCACGTTTCGTCCAGCTCATCATTGGCAAGCGACATTGAGTAGTAGTTGCGGTATCCCATGCGCCTCGCGGCCCTGTTGCGCGCCTCGACTAGCTCGACTACCTTTGGAGCAGCTTCTCGTCCGATCTGCTTGGAGGCTTCCCATGCCTTGAGCCGCCTAAGGTTGTCGCGCTCTTCGGCAAGCACCTGGTTGATGTCGTTCTCGGACGCCGGCTGGCCCTCGAGGTCGGCCCTGAAGTGCACGAAGATGTCGGTGATCTCGGCCTGAAGATCAGTCTGTTCAGCGATCTCCTCGGGAGTCATCTGGTTTCGGGCGTACATCCGGGCAAGCACAGAAACCTCTCGGGCGAGCAGCGGGTCGACCCCGTCAGGTGTTCCCACCGTCTCAGATTGAGCCTGTTGAGCCTCTCGCAGTATTCGGTAATCGCCGGGATCCGAAAGCAGCTGGGCAAGGCGCTTCCTGGCTTCTGTGGCAACACGGCGCTGCCCAGAGTCGCCGGTGGTGTCGGCGTTCCAGGTGGCCAAGTTGATCACCTTGGCGAGGTTGCTGATGGATTCCACACGATCGTCAACGAATGCGCGGATGTCTGTTGTCAAGTGAAGCACCTCCAAATATTCCACGCTGCAATTACAAACACCTTGCTGACCTCATGTGCACAAGGCTGCCGAGCCCGGTCTACCCTGTGAAGGCGCTATGGTCATTGACACAACCGCAACAGGATCCATCCTGAACGGTCAAGCACCAACCCGCGGCGGATAGTCACGACCTCGATCAGAGCCTTAGGGCCCAAGGATTCCAGGTCGTGCTGCGGGATAAGGAACACCGCTTCCCAGGGTCGGCGCTGTCCACTTGACGGCGTAGTCTCGTAGGTCAGCTCCTTGGCTGTCGGGCGTAGCCGCTGTCCGTACAGCAGCCCGGACAATTCTGGGGCTGGGTCGCATGATACGATCTGAAGGCGGTACGTTACGGAGGGACTGGGTCGCCACGCCAGGACTGCAGTGACGGCGACACCGTCATCGGTTCGATTAGCCACAACGGACCTGATCTCGCCGCTCGGAGGGAGAACCCGGAATGGACTCGGATCAGGCCGAGTGCTGGGGGCATCGTTTTTGTGCGTCCGTCCGAACACCTGCGGCGGCGCCAGGTCGAGCACTGGTACTGAACAGAATGACTCATTGGTTCTGATGAAACTCTTCAGAAAAGCGGAGAGACCCGATAGTTGGCTCCTGTACTTCTCGAGCGCTTTGAGCTTCGCGGCAATTGCGTCCTCGGTCAGCTCAGCACTTATCCATGCTGTTGGAGGTGAATCCCGCCCTCTGGGCGGATCAAGTGGCAGATCGGGCCGGTACCCCCACGGCTGGGGCCAGTCAGGACCGGTGTGTAACATGTAGGCGAGTACGCTTGCGCCGGTGAGCTCCACGTAGCTGAGCTGCTCGATTGTGTACATGGTGAGAGCATAGGTAGCCCAGTGGTCGCTGTGTGTGTCATTGGGGTGGGGGACGAGCACCATGTCCGGCATGTACTCGGCCAGTATCGTTGCGAGGTCGTCTACTATTCTTGAGGCGCAGTACTGTGCGTCTGGCGTGAATGAAGATACATAGGGATTACCGGCATGCCCTGTGTGCTTCGATGTGTAAGGCTTGGCCGGCCCCCAGTGCCGGTTGTCTATGATGTCGGCAAGTCCGCCGTCAGGGTAGCCGAGGAACACAATGTCATCTTCATCCACGCCAAGAACTCCCAGTGCAGCGACGGCTTCGTTGCGGCGGCGTAGCCCAAGAGCCACCATATCATGGAGCGAGGGCCGCGCCGTGCCAAACAACATGCCTGCCGCAACGGCGGATCCGTCGCCCATGGTCATGAACACCGTCTTTACGTTCGCTCCTCTCCGACAGGCGGAGTAGATCAGTCCTCCTGCCCCCAAAGTCTCGTCATCTGGATGAGGGGCTATCACAAGGATACGTGATGCCGATGCGAGTGGGGCAGCTGCATGGGCGGACCCGACGAGCAGCGCAAGCCCGACGCATACGGCGGCAAGCCTCAGCCAGGCAACTGTTGCCCGGGAGTATTTCGGCTTCCGCGCATGCCAAGGGATGTTGCATGTTCTCATGCTGAACCACTTAGGCGCCTGCGTACTTCGGCGCATATGCGACGATGGGAAACAGCGCCCGGGATAGCTTCGGTAATGGGGAAATGGATTCCTGCCATGTTATCGCCGAAACTGTGGCAATCGCTACCCCATATGCGGATCGCGGTCCGATCCGCACTGTGAGCCTATTCCTGTCCTCAGCAACTCAACGTAGACCATGAATTCCTTAATGATCTGTTCCCAGTCGAGTGATGAGAGGTCGCCTCTGCCGAGGTACTCCTGTTCAAGGCCCTTCAGGAAGAGCAGGACGAACCTCAGGAGGCACTCCGCATCCACGTCGGGGCGCAGCTGAGCGAGATCAAGGCCAGTTAGGAATGCCTTCATGCCGAAGTCGGTCAACTCAGCCTGCACCGACCGTATCTCCTGCTTAAGCTCATGGGGGGGATTAGAGACGGCATCCGCGAGGAAGTGCCATCCTTTGGGGTCTTCCCGGTACAGCTCCAATTTGATCAGAGTAAGTCGCAGCATGCGCTCTATCACGTCACCGGGCAGTTCGCCCGCGCGTGACAGCAGCGTCTCGGTGGTTCTTTGCACTACTTCCCTGAACACAGTCATGTAGAGGTTCTTCTTGCTGCCGAAGTAGTGGAAGAGCAACCCCTTGGAGATCCCGGCCTTCCTCACAATCTCGTTGGTAGACGCAACCTCATAGCCCTTGGCGAACTCCTCGATGCTGGCTCGAATCACTC
>DAOTAC010000059.1:0-10042 GCA_035382325.1 Bacillota bacterium
ATCCTAAGAGCAAACCAGGGGTGCACCTCCTTTCGGGCTTTCAGGATCGAAAGGCATATCTAGACTCAAATGTGATACTCCCGATGTGCTGGGAGGTAAGACCGAAACGAGCCATTTAGCTCATACGGCTGTTCTATTCTACACTCAACGCGTAATTCCTTCAAGGTGCGGCATCGTCATCCAACAATTTTCGTGCCTGCATGAAGCGCTATTTCGCGTCCATCCACGACTTTCCGGTTGCCACGTCGACTTTCAAAGGCACTGCCACCTGCACTGATTCGCTCATCTCTCCAGCGACTAGAGTCGCCACTGCCTGGACCTCGTCGGCGGGCGCCTCAAGTACCAATTCGTCATGTACCTGCAGCAGGAGTCGCGCCCGAAAACCCTCCTTCGTTAGCCGTGCATGCACATTCACCATCGCCCGCTTGATGATGTCGGCTGCCGAACCCTGAATCGGCGTATTCATGGCCACGCGCTCCGCGAACTTCCGCACGGGAAATGACGGGCTGGATAGCTCGGGCAGAAGCCGCCTGCGATTCATGAGAGTCGTCACGTAACCGTCCAGTTTGGCCTGGGCCACAATGGAGTCCATATACCTTCGAACACCGCTGTACCTGTCGAAATACCTCTCGATGAATTCCTTGGCTTCAGCCGGTTTCACCCCGATGTTTCTCGCCAGGCCGTAGTCGCTGATGCCATAGACGATTCCGAAGTTGACCGCCTTCGCCCGCGACCTCATTTCCGGAGTAACATCCTCGAAATCTACCCCGAATACCTCAGCCGCTGTGCGCCGATGGATATCTTCATCCCTTAAGAAAGATTGTATGAGTGTTGCATCCTGAGATATGTGTGCAAGTACTCGAAGTTCTATCTGAGAATAATCGGCGCTGATAATCACCCACCCGTCCTCGCCAGGGATGAACACGTCCCTGATCTTCCGTCCTTCCTCGGTGCGCACGGGGATGTTCTGAAGATTAGGATCCGTACTGGAGAGCCTGCCCGTGGCGGCAACAGTCTGGTTAAAGGTCGTGTGGATCCGCCCAGTTCGTGGGTTGATCAGCTCCGGAAGCGCGTCCACGTATGTAGACTTCAACTTGGAGATCTCACGATACTCCAGCACCTTGCCGACCACCGGGTGCAGCTCCGCAAGGGTCTCAAGTACCTCAGCGTCGGTGGAATAGCCGGTCTTAGTCTTCTTGACAGGAGGCAGACCCAGTCGCTCGAAGAGCACGTAGCCAAGCTGCTTTGTGGAGTTGATGTTGAACTCCTCGCCCGCGTGCCGGTAGATCTCGGCCACGAGCTGATTCAGAATGGAATCCATCTCACTCGACAGCTCGCGTAGGCGAGCCGCGTCCACCTTGACCCCTGTCATCTCCATGTCGGCAAGCACAGTAGCCAATGGCATCTCCACATCGCGGTATAGGCGGTCCATTCCATATGAAGAGACTGAGGCCAGAAGTGTCGCCTCAAGCTGCGGCATGACCGCCAGGCACCTGGCGCACATCCCGGCAGCGACCTCTGCCCCGACACAGCTTTCCGGGTCACGCGTTCGCTTAGCTTCCTGACGTATGGACTCGCGGACTCTGGGAACCGACACCGCCATCCACTTCTCGGCCAGATCGCACATTTCGTCATTGGGCGCAGCCGGGTCCACGAGGTATGCAGCGATCATGCTGTCGAAGGAGACGCCGCGAAGCTCACAGCCGATCGAACGAAGCAGGATGATCTTCTCCTTCACATCATGGCAACTCTTCTCAATGGCAGCGTCGGCAAACACCGGTCGCAGCGCATTTGCTGCCATGTGCGGGTTCACGCGACCCGCATCACTCGCTCCCACCCTATCGCCGTCGGCTCTATCCTCGCTACTGCCTATGGGAACGTATGACGAGACTCCCGGGGTCACGAAAGCCAGCCCGACTACACGGGCGGTCATTGTCCGCGCGCCCACGCTCACCACGTCGAAGGCGAACCTGCCTGCCCTCCGCAGACGCGCTGCCAGCTCCTCCACGCCTTCCTGAGTGGTTACTATCTGTACATTTTCGCTTCCGGGCGCACCGCCTTCGCCGTTGGACGCCTCGACCTCACTGCCCCCGCCGACTCCCTGGGCCGCTTCGCCGGAAGGCGCTGCTCCGAACAAGCTGGCCTGCCCGGCACGATCACCCGGGCCCGCCCCTACAAGCCCCAATCGCGAGAGCAGTAGTCGGAAGTCCTGCTTGCGGAGGAACTCGGCCAGGTGGCCCGGATCGCGCCGCACCTCGCAACACTGCTCCAGATCGACGCCGACCGGAGCTTTCCTGTCGATAGTGGCCAGATGCTTGCTGGCTCTAGCCTGTTCGGCATTTTCCAGCAGCGCGTTCTTCAGCCTCTCCTGCTTTATGGAATGGGCGCCGGCCAACACGTCTTCGACTGTGCCGATCTCCGAAACCAGTCGCATCGCGGTCTTCTCGCCCACTCCGGGCACGCCAGGAATGTTGTCGGACACATCCCCCATCAGTCCTTTGAAATCCGGTATCAGCTCCGGCCCGAACCCGTACCTCGCCCGCACTTCTTCGGGCCCGTATTCCTCAAATTCCGATATTCCGCGCTTCGTCAGCACCACCCGCACACGATCGGAAGCCAACTGCAGCGCATCGCGGTCGCCGGTCACGATGATCGCCTCGTCCCCGGCCTCGTCCGCCATCCGCGACAATGTGCCGATGACATCATCAGCCTCCCAACCGTCCAACTCGACCACGGAAAAGCCGAAAGCCCTGGCTGCTTCGCGCACTATCGGCATCTGGACCCGTAGCGATTCGTCCATCGGCTTCCTGGTAGCCTTGTATTGCTCGTACTCTTCATGCCTAAAGGTGGGCGACGGCCGGTCAAAAGCGCAGATCCCCACATCCGGCTGCTCCTGCTCCAGAAGCTTCACCATCATGTTGCAGAACCCCAGCACCGCATTGGTGGGCGTGCCGTCGGCTCTGGAAAGCGTGGGGGGCAGGGCGTGAAAAGCCCTGTGGGCCAGGCTGTGGCCGTCTATGATGAGGATCTTGCGCGCCTTGCGTTCTGTCAAATCCGCTCTCCCTTTCCGATCCAGTCTACTCCAGTCGCCCTCATATCCATTTAGTTTTCCACACGAGCGCCGGCAATCCCTCCTCCCTCCTGTCGTCCCATCACTTGCTTGCAGGAAACGTCATATGTATGGCGAAAAGCACCATACGCATGCCAAGCTGCGATGAAAGGAGTTATGACAATGGCTTTGACTGCAGCTTCGAGGAAGCTGATCATGGCGCTCGCGCTCGCCGCGGCCCTGATACTGGGCATCGCAGTGGGCCCATCTGCGTCTGCCCGAGCGGCCGTGTCCGACATCTCCGGGCACTGGGCCGAATCGGCTATATCTACATTGGTCAAGATGGGCGTAGTGCAGGGATATCCCGACGGGACATTCCGCCCCGAGGGCCTTGTAAACCGGGCAGAGTTCGCCAAGATCGTGGCGCGCGCCTTCGGGTACGCACCCACGGTAGATACACGTTTCCGCGATATGGACGGCCACTGGGCTGAGCCATTCGTGTCGGCACTGGATGCATCCGAGGTAGTCACCGGCTATCCGGACGGCACATTTCGACCGGCACAGAATGTATCGAGAGCCGAGATGGCGGCTATCCTCGCTCGCGTCGCCCAGCTGGGCAAGGTGGGCGAAGCCGACGCCACGGCCTGGAACCCCAGCTTCCGCGACGTAGACTCAACTCACTGGGCGTATAGATACGTAGAGGTAGCCCGCCGTCTGGACATCATCCCGCTCCATTTCGGACTGGTGTTCGAACCCGATCGCCCGGCCACCAGGGCCGAGACTGCGCACATGGTCAACGCGCTAGCTCAGGCGCAATTCGCGCGAGGGACTGTCAGCGGCGTCAGCAAGGCTACTGAGACCATCAACATCAAGAACGCGGCCGGAACCGACCAGGTGGTACAGGTCGATCCGGACACCGTTATATACCGAAACGGCGTTGTTTCGGATCTGGAGTCGGTGCGTTCCAAGGACTCCGTCTACGCCGTGGGAACGGGCTACGGCGCGGCACGTTTCGTGCTGGCTGAAGGTCAGGTCACCCGAGAGGACATCACCAAGAAGGTGAGTGCCATCACCCGGGGCGTCATCACGCCCGAGCAGGTGGACGCCATATCCCGCGGCAAGTGGGACGAAGCGCGCAAAGGCATGAGCCCGGCCCTGGCTGCGCGTCTAGTGGAAATGGGGCTGACAGACGATGAGGCGCAGGCTCTTCTCAGCCAGGACTGGGAGTCCCTCCCCGAACTGGGGCAGACCCGCCTCGCCCAGGCCCTTTCGGAGGAGGTCGGTGTATCGTCCGAGCTGATCGAAGCCGTGATGCGCCGTGACTGGAAGGCGGCCCGAAGCTACGCTGAGCTGGAAGCAGCCCAAATTCTACTATCACGGTTCCTGGATATGTAGCGGGGCCAGCATAATCTGTCGAATACACGTCCGCAGAGCCGCCGCGCCGGAACAAACGGTGCGGCGGCATCGTCTCTACAAGTGCAAAACGGAGTCTCAACGGAGTCGCATATGATCTCATGGAATCTCATTACAGAATCTCACTACCGGGAGGGCGATACGATATGATCCGAAGCCGAGCAAGTCTCATTGCAGTACTGGCCTGCGCCGCCGTCACTATCGGCCTCGCCTTGGCCGCGCACGGGCCCGCGCCGGCCCAGGCAGCAAAGGGGGATGGAAGATCGGTGGAGCTGACTATCTACAACTCCGATCTGGCCCTTGTGAAAGAGAAACGAGCCATGGAAATCCCCGAAGGGCTGTCGACCATCATGTTCCGCGACATCTCCGCTCGGATCAATCCGGCTACCGTCAGTTTTGCATCGCTGACCGCGCCACAAGCAGTGCGAGTGCGAGAGCAGAACTTCGAGTACGATCTAGTGGAAGACGTTAAGCTCATGCGCAAGTTCGTAGGCGAGCGTATCACCGTGCGCACGAGAAGCGGCGAGGTCTTCACAGGCTACCTACTCACCGGAGCCCGTGGGTCGTCCGCCTCCAACATCGTGATGTCTTCCGGGCCTGACGGCACGGGGCAGGTATTCACAGTCTACCTCGGCGATGTCCAGTCTGTAGAGTATCCCAGCCTCCCCGAGGGCCTCATAACCCGACCCACACTGGCATGGCTGATGTCCAACACGTCGGGGGCGACCACCCACAACGTGCTGGTCACCTACCTCACAGGCGGGCTATCCTGGGCTGCCGACTACGTGGCAGTCATCGGCCCGAATGACGATTTCATCGATCTGCGCGGATGGGTCACCATCACCAACGAATCGGGAGCAGCGTTCAAAGACGCCAAGCTAAAGCTGGTAGCAGGCGATGTTCATCAGGTACGGGAAGAGATGTACGACGTGGTCAGAGCCTCGGGAGCGAAACTCGCCATGGCCGAGGCCGGCCCATCCTTTGAGGAGAAGGCTTTCTACGACTACCATCTGTACACGTTGCAGTACCCTACGACCCTCAAGGAAAACCAGGTGAAGCAGATCGAGCTCCTAGCTGCCGACAAGGTTCCGGCGAAGAAGTTGCTGGTGTATGACGGCGCGCGATTCGGAACGAAGGTCAACTCCATACTGGAGTTCTGGAACAAGCAAGACGGTAACCTGGGCATGCCGCTGCCCAAGGGAGTTGTTCGCGTTAGCAAGATGGACAGCGACGGTTCCCTGGAGTTCATCGGCGAGGACAGGATCGACCACACTCCCAAAGACGAAAAGGTCCGCATCACACTGGGGTCGGCCTTCGATGTCATAGGCTCGCGAACCCAAGTGTCCACGAAGCGCATTTCCGACAGAGTGCGGGAAGAGACCTGGAAGATCGAAGTGCGTAACCACAAGGAGGAACCCGTAGAGGTTACCGTGCTTGAGCGGATGTGGGGCGCCACACAGTGGGAGATCACGACCGCATCTGCGAAATGGAACAAGCTAGACTCCCAGACCGCAGAGTTCCCAACAAAGATCGCCGCAGGCGGCACAGCCACGATAACGTACACCGTAAGATACTCATATTAGCCTTTTGGCCTCGATCGCGGAGGGCAAACGCTAACGCATCAGCACCGAATCCAATCGCACCAGAGCAAGCCGTACCAGTACTACCCCCCAAGGTAAGGCCGCCGATTGACTCGGCGGCTTTACCCTTTCTATGATTCACCTTCTATGATTCACCGTGCTGCAGAAAACCGCAGCTGATGGCTTTGTGACGAACACCATACCCACATCTACCAGCTGTTTTTATGATACTGCCAAGGGCTTGCACTGCTGCCGACAACCACGCACGACACACATTTTCGTGGTATGATAGTGATACTTGGTGGATCGAACACGTTTTCGCACAAGACAGGAGGCAGTGCAATGATCCCTATTCCGGACTCTGTTCTAGACCGCAAGATGTCGCTCACTCCTGAAGCGATCACCATTTTGGAAAGCAGATACCTGCTGAAGGACAAGGAAGGCAACATCGTTGAGACCCCCGAGCAGATGTGCCTCCGGTTAGCCCGAGAGGCAGCGCGAGCCGGAGTCCGGTATGAGGGAACCCGCGAGACCGAAGACGAGCGTGTCCGCCTGTTCTACTGGCTGTTGGTGGACGAACTGTTTTCGCCTAACTCTCCCACCTGGATGAACGCGGGTACCGCGAACTCACAGAATGCAGCCTGTTTCGTGCTGCCGGTGGAAGACTCCCTGCCGCAGATCTTCGACGCAGTGCGAGGCGCAGCTCTGATCCATCAGTCCGGCGGCGGCACGGGATTCGATTTCTCGAGCCTCAGGCCCAAAGGCGACGTCGTGCGCTCCACGGGCGGAGTCGCATCGGGCCCGGTATCATTCATGTCGGTGTTCAACGCAGCTACTGAAACTATCAAGCAAGGCGGCAAACGGCGCGGCGCCAACATAGGCATACTCCGCGTCGACCATCCGGATATCGAGAGCTTCATCACATGCAAGGAAGACAACGCAGCGCTCTCCAACTTCAACATCTCAGTGGGTATCACCGATAGTTTCATGCAGGCGGTCGAGGATGACGCCGAATATGAGCTGATAAACCCGCGTTCTAAGAAGGCGACGGGTACGAAACGCGCGAGCGAGGTCTTCACCAAGATAGTCAACCACGCATGGCGCAATGGCGAGCCGGGCGTGGTCTTCCTTGATAGGCTGGAAGAGGGCAACCCCACCCCCGCCCTGGGGCGCATCACAGCCACCAACCCCTGCGGCGAGCAGCCGCTGCTTCCATATGAAGCCTGTCATCTCGGCAGCGTCAACCTGCAGCGCATGTACAGAGAAGAACCATTATCAGACGACGACGTGCTGAGCGAGCTATCCTTGAGCGACAGTTTTGCAGAGGTGTGTCACAATGTGCTGGCAGCCGAGATGCGCCACATCAACTGGCAACTGCTTCGCACAGCCGTGCACGGAGCCCTAGACTTCCTGGATTCAATAATAGACGTGAGCGAGTATCCTCTGCCCGAAATCAGCCAGATGGTGAGGAGGACACGCAAGATCGGGCTTGGCTTCATGGGCCTGGCCGACCTGTTCATCCTGCTGGGAGTGGCGTTCGCCTCAGAAAAGGCAGAGCTCCTTGCGGAGCTGGTGTCGAGGTTCATCACTCACGAGGCCCGGCTGAAGTCGCAGCAGATGGCTGTGGATCGCGGTCCCTTCCCGGCCTTTGCCGAGAGCCGGTACGCCGAGATGGGCGAACCTCCGATGCGAAACGCCACAGTGACCACTGTCGCGCCTACCGGCACCATAAGCATGGTAGCCAACGCATCATCAGGGTGCGAACCTCTCTTCGGAGTGGCCTTCACCAAACAGAACGTGTTGGGCGGCAAGTCCCTGACCCAGGTGAACTCGCTTTTCCTGGAGGACGCCAAAAAGCGCGGGATCTACTCTGAAGACCTCATGGAGAGGATCGCTGAAAATGGCGGTTCGCTTTCGGGCATCTCCGGGATCCCCGACGACATGGTCGCGCTCTATCGCACAGCGCTGGAGATACCCTGGGAATGGCACGTTCGCATCCAGGCGGCAGTGCAGCGCGGCATCGACAATGCTGTGTCCAAAACGATCAACCTACCGGGCAATGCAACCCCCGACGACGTGCGGGCAGCACTGACTCTCGCGCATAGGCTCCGCTGCAAGGGCATTACGGTGTACAGGTCAGGTAGTCGAGAAGTAGAGGTCATAGCCACAAAGGCTAAGGCAACCGCAGGGGCCGAAGTTGACCTGTCATACGGTGCGGCCGGCGCGACCGGCGTCGCCGGGTCGGGGCTGGACGATCTATGCGGGTCTCCCACTCCCCGCGGCAAGAAGCCGTATACCGTCGACGAGTCCCTCTGGGGAAGGCTGCAGCCAATCGACCGGCCGGAAACCCTGTGCGGGATCACCAAGCGCATAGCCACTCCGTCCGGCACACTCTGGGCTACGCTCAATCTGTACGACCAACGTCCTTTCGAGATGTTCTGCCAGATAGGCAGAGCCGGCACCGACATATATGCGTTCACCGAGAGCATCGCCCGCCTCATCTCTCTGGCGCTGCGTGCAGGCGTCGATCCATCCGAAATCGCGCGTCAGTTGCGCGGAATCGGCGGATCCGGCCAGGTGGGCTTCGGCCCGAACAAGGTGCTCTCCGTACCCGACGCAATCGGACGCATGCTGGATCAGACCATCCAGGCGCGCTACGCCGGCGCCGAATGGGCCACACCTTCGCAGCGCGGCATAGCCGGGCAATCCGGAAATGACGAAGATCCCAATGCGGCGCTGTCATCCACATCCACATTCACGTCCACATCGACGCTGGGCGATGCGCTTCTCGCCCTATCCGGGGACGTCTCCGCGGTTCAGGCCACACTGCTTTTCGCTGACGAAAGCAACGGGCGCGGACAAGACTACGGGAACGCGGGTACCTCCGGCGGAGCAATTTCGGACGAAGCCAGATCGGAGTCGGCAGTCCTGGAAACCGCGACCGCGGCCGAGGCTCAGTCTGCGTATTCCGGCAGCAGCAGCGGGCAGAACACACAGGCTGACAGCCATTCCGGCAAGAAAGCTACCCGCTACGACATCTGCCCCCAGTGCGGCAACTACTCCCTGATATACGCCTCCGGTTGCAGCGAATGCAGGCTCTGCGGCTACAGCGCGTGCTAAAGCGCGCAGGAAGAACGCTCATCAAGTCCATGTTCGGGTCCGGGCCTATGCTTGGCCCAGAACCGGGCCTGCGTTCGGTCGAGGCCCAGGTCCCGGCCTGCGTCTAGGTCTAAGTCCGAGTCCACGGCTGCTCGGCTGTAGCTGGCTGGAATAATATGGTCTGTTCACATTCTGAACGCATTCTTGCCGATCTGTTCATTTTCGCTGCAGGTGCTGATGCATAATGAAATGCATAGCTGCATAGAGTGCCGGAAGCGTCGCGGCTATGGTGTTTCGTCCTATTTCCGCTGTCCTAATCCGGCATTTCCCTATATTTATCCCCAAGTCCCATATATCATTTTACACCATTCGCGGTTACCCAGGTCGAATCGCTTACTCGTCCCGCTTTATGCACCTATGCGTCGCATTATGCATCAGCTATCGTCCGCTTTCGCGACGCATTCACGAAAAAGCGTTCATAAAACGAACAGATCACAAAACGCCAGCTACACGAGCCATGGCGCCTAAGGGCCCGCATGCGGACGAGAGAGATGTGTGTTGCCCTCGGCGGCAGTGCTCCTCCCTCCGGCGAACCCGCCTTCACACCCCGGCCTGGAGAACGAGGCGTCGCCGTCCGTGGCCTTCGGGAAAGCCTGCGCGTGCAGAACCGTACGGTGTCCGACAGGCTCGGCCAAAAAACCTGTCGGATAGCCCCTGTGCATTACCCGTATCCATGGGTATTTCTGGGCGTGACGTTCCACTGTGGTGGGCTGTAGCGGGGTTCTGGGGCATCCTGCCCATATCTGAACAGGCTTTTCGAGCATCCTGTTCAGATCCTGCCCGGTCTGGCAGGCGATAATTGTCTGAATTCGCGCCGGCAACGGCGCCTCCTTTTTCTGGC
>DAOTAC010000060.1:0-10041 GCA_035382325.1 Bacillota bacterium
GGCGCGTTGCTGAGAGATGGCCGGGAGGTCCTCGGCGAGACTTCAGTAGGAAGCAGCACATCCAGGATAGAGCGGGTGTTTCTGCGTCCCGCAAATCCCAGGCCCCTGCCGGAGGCGCTGCGGGCGATAGCGGAGGCCGATGCTATCGTGCTGGGTCCGGGCAGTCTGTACACTAGCGTGATGCCGAATCTGCTCGTGGATCAAGTGGCGGAGGCGATCTCTGCATCCGAAGCAGTCAAGATATACGTGAGCAATGTCATGACAGAACCTGGCGAGACGCAGGGGTACACTGCCCAGGATCACCTGGCCGCCATTTTCCGTCATGCCGGGCCGGATCTGGTTGATTGGATCATTGTCAATGACGCTCCTATAACTGACGGAATGATGCGAAAATACTCATATGAGGGCGCCGAACCAGTGATGTGGGACAGGGAGGTCCTGGAATCCATGGGAATCCAGGTAGTGGAGGCGCCAGTGGCAAGCCAGACTGAGTTGGTGAGGCACGACCCCGATGCGATCGCAGCGGAGGTCATGGCTTTGGTTGCGTCGACGCGAGGGGCGAGCACCGCTACATGTGAGTGAACCTGCAGATGAACACGGCCGCTAAGAACCCTGCTAGGCTTGCGAGCAGTGCCGCGGGCACTGTGTGGCGCGTTCGGGTTATCCCGACAGAGCCGAAGTAGAGAGCGATGATGTAAAGAGACGTATCCGTCGAACCCTGTATGACAGATGCCAGTAATCCCTCAGCCGAGTCCGGCCCGTAAGCTGCCAGAAGCTTGGCCAAGTATCCCAGAGCTCCTGAACCTGATATGGGTCGAAGCGCGGCAAGGATCAAGAGATCAGGGTGTATTCCGAGGGCGCGCGCCGCAGGCGAGAGGGCGCGCGCCGCTGCATCTAGGGCTCCTGAATCGCGGAACATCCCCACAGCGACGAACATGGCGATCATCGCCGGCGCAATGCGCGCTATTGTTCTCAAGCCGTCCGATGCGCCGGCGATGAAGCAGCTATATACGTCAATACCCTTCATGGCGCCGTACACGGGTATTCCCACAAGCAGAAGAAGCACAACATAATAGGACAGGGACGTGAGCTGTCTCATCGGTTCTTTCGACCTCTCTTCCCGAGGGCGAAGTCGACGATTACTGCAACCGCGGTGGAACATGCGGTCGCGACAATTGTGGCTCCGATGACGCCGGCCGGGTCAGCCGATCCCATCTCGGCTCTGAGCGATATGATCGTCGTAGGGACCAGCGTGAGGCTGGAGGCAGTGATGATGACGAAGGTGCACATGGCGTCACTGGGCTCTGACTGGGTGCGGCTTTCGATTGCCAGTTGCTGCATGGCGGAGAGCCCGAGTGGGGTTGCAGCCATGCCTAGCCCGAGGAGGTTCGCAGCCATGCTCGCGGCGATGAGTGGCGTTGACTTGGACTTAGGCTCTAGCTCGGGGAAGAGCGGGCCAATGAGCGGCCGGATTGCTGAGGCCAGCGCAGTTGTGAGCCCGGACTGCTGCGCTATTTGGGCCATGCCCGACCAAAGACCTATTGAGCCCGCCAATGCCAGGCAGAGCTGCACAGCTTCTTTTGTCGAGGAGATGGCCATCGCCGTAACGGCCTGAGGCCCACGGGCGACAGCTGACCAGATCGTGCCGATCGCCAACATCGCGACCCAGATAATGCCCATCATGCCTTTTCCTCCACACATTGGCCCGGCCAATTTCGACTTGCGCCGCCGCTCCATCGTATTCATGCCGTCCGGGCGAGTATGCGCTATGCTCACTCACGCAGATGAAGGGAATCGCCAAGTTGGCGGGGAATAGAGTCAGTGCTGAGCCCGGGGAGTGATTTCCGAATGGACTTTTACTCGCTGATGAAGGATGAACTAGTTCGGGCCATGCCCGAGCGTGGTTGCTGTCGCGTGGCGGAGCTATCGGCGCTGCTCATGGCTGACGGTGTGATCCGGACCTCAGAAGGACATGTGAGCATAGTGATCTCTCAGACCCACGCTGGCGTGGCGCGAAAAGTAGTCTCACTCATTCGTGATCTGGAGTGGAAGGCTCTGGAGCGCCCTGGCGTGGAAGTCGCCGTCCGATATCGAAAGAGGAAGGGCGCCCCCCGCGGCAACCTGTACGTGGTCCGGATAGCGAACCATGATGAAGCCATCGATCTGCTGGACCGCCTGGGCCTGGGCCTGGGCCTGGCCGGGCCGGATGGCCTTGTGCACTACGCGGAGCGTCAAGTTCTCGCCAGGCGTTGCTGCAAACGGGCGTACATTCGCGGCGTCTTCCTGGGAGCAGGCTACATGACCGACCCGTCGAAAGGATACCATCTGGAGATAGCAGTTCGAGGCCTGGAGAATGCGGAGTACATTTCGGGTCTTCTTGCCGAGTTCGGGATTCGCGCAGGGATAGTGCCACGTCGAGGGCGAAGCGTGGTGTATCTCAAAGACGGCGACGATATCGTGGAATTGCTCCGCGTGATGCAGGCGTCCAGCGCGCTTCTGGAGCTTGAGAACGCGCGAATACTGCGATCGATCCGCGGCGATGTCAACCGCCTGGTCAACGCCGAAAACGCCAACCTGGCCAAGACTGTGGACGCCTCTTTAGGTCAGATACGCGATATTCAGCTCATAGACGATGTGATGGGCATCAGGAGGCTTCCCCCGACTCTTGCCGCAGCGGCGCGCCTCAGGCTTGAGAACCCGGAAGCCAGCCTTACAGAGCTCGGAGCCATGCTATCGCCGCCTGTGAGCAAATCGGGCGTTAACCACCGCATGCGCAGGATTGCCCGAATAGCTGACGACATTCGCTTGCAGAGCAGGCGCGAGAGGTGATGCCCCGTGGAAATGTCCTACGGGATGGTTCAGCAGCAAGTCCAGAAGCTGGTGATGACTCCCCAGTTACGCCAGGCTATCCAGCTTCTTCAATTGCCGACCGTCGATCTGGCGCAGTACGTCCAAAATGAGCTGCTCGGAAACCCGGTTCTGGAAGAAGCCGATCAGCCGGCCGAAGGGTCGGCCGATGAGAACCAGGCGTCTCGCGCCGACGATGACCAGATAGACTGGGCAGGCTATTTCGCCGGCGATGGAGGCGCCGATTCTGGTTGGCCTTCGGATTTGTCAGATCGGGACAGTGATGACGATCCGGTCAGGCTCATCAGATGGGAGCCTTCGCTTGCAGAGCGCCTGCACGTAGAGCTAAGGGTAGCGTCGACTTGCCCCAGGACTCTATGTATCGGCGAGTATCTCCTCGGATGCATTGACGACAGCGGCTTCTTCCGCGGAGACGTAGCTGATGTGGCGGCCGCCCTAGGAGTGCCGGAGCCTGAGGTGGAAGAGGTGCTTCATCTGATCCAGTGCCTGGATCCCGTGGGCGTAGGGTCGCGAAGCGTCCGGGAATGCCTTGAGCTGCAGATATCTGCCAAGTCGGCTCCCGATGACATGCGCGCGCTGGCTATGCGAATCGTTCGAGAATACCTGGACGACCTGGCCGAAGGCAGGATATTGCGAATCGCCTCTGAGCTTGGCGCAGATGTCGCGCAGGTTCAAGAGGCCGCCGATATGATACGCGCTCTCTCTCCCCGCCCGGGGCAGGACTACGCGGGGGGCGGACAAGCTCGGTATATCGTTCCCGATGTGATAGTCGAAAAGGTAGGGGACGATTACGTTGTGACATCGTGCGATTCGGCATCGCCCCGGTTGGTAATAAACAGCGCATACCGAGCGATGCTGTCTGATGCGCGTACTGATACGGCCGCCAGGGATTTCATACGTGAACGCCTTAATTCAGCTGCGTGGCTCATACGCGCCCTTGGTCAGCGTCGCGACACCATCACCAAGGTCGCGACTTCCATCGTCGCCCATCAACGGGACTTCTTCGACCGAGGTATTCTCCATCTGCGTCCACTAACGCTTAGGGAAGTGGCTGTTGACATCGATATGCACGAGTCGACCGTCAGTCGGGCCACTGCAGGGAAGTACGCGCAGACCCCCCGCGGCACGTTCGAACTTCGCTTCTTCTTCGGTTCCGGGGTGAGCACCTTAGGCGGCGATACTGCATCGGCTGCCAGCATAAAGAAGTACATTAAGGAGATGATCGCCTCGGAAGACGCCAAATCGCCGCTATCCGATCAAGAGATAGCCGACGCTTTGACTGGCGAGGGCATCTGTATTTCCAGGAGGACAGTAGCAAAATACAGGGGCGAGCTGGCCATACCCGCGTCGACGCGTCGGAGGAGGTACTGAGCGCTACTGCGCTGCGGCGGCCGAGTCAGAGGATGAACTGAGTCCAGGAGGAACTTGGCCCTACGCGCAGAAGATGTTATACTGTAACGGGTGGGACAGGAATTGGCTATGCGGGACGCAAAGCGTCCAGCTAAGGGAGACCGCCATGGGAAAGACGGCTGACATAATCGCTGTGCAGTGTCGGATAGCGCCGGAGCTTACTGAAAGAATCGTGCTCCGGCACAACATCCTGAGGCACGTATCGTATTCGCAGCCTATCGGGCGCAGAGCGCTTGCCCAGTGCATAGGGAGAAGCGAGCGCGCGGTCAGGCGAGAGGAGAACGCGCTTCGGGAGGTCGGTCTCATCCTCGTGGGCTCGGATGGCATCCGCCTCTCCAGAGATGGGGAGGATATCCTGTGGGAACTGGGAGAGTATGTTCGCCTGCTCACCGGCACCGGGGAACTTGAGAGGACGCTGGCGGGGAGATTCGGCCTCGAGCAAGCCATAGTTGTGACCGGCGACTCCGACCGCGATGACGCGGTGAAGAGAGAGATTGCGCGTGCAGGCGCGAGCGTGCTCAGGGACGTAATCTCCGATGGCGACGTGGTAGCTGTGACCGGCGGTACTACAATGGCGGCTCTGGCCCAGGAGGCGGTGGAGGTACGCTCCGTCCGAGATCTTGTGGTGGTTCCCGCCCGGGGCGGGCTAGGAGAGGATGTCGAAAAGCAGGCCGACACGGTTGCTGCGTCCCTCGCCAAGAAGTTGGGAGGCAGTTACAGGCTTCTCAACCTCCCTGACGACCTCGGGCTCGAGTCTGCTGCAAGTGTTCGCGAAGAGCCCCGGATCAAGCAGGTGCTCGACACGATCCGGCAGGCGCGTGTGGTTGTGCATGGCGTGGGCACGGCCCTGGAAATGGCGAAGAGGAGGAACCTCTCCGAGGCCGAGATCGACCACATCAAGCAGCTAGGAGCTGTGGGCGAATCGTTCGGGTTCTACTTCAACTCCGCCGGCGAGGTCGTATACACCACGTCCAGCCTGGGCCTAAGGCTTGCCGACCTGTCGTCAGTCCCTACGGTGATATGCGTGGGCGGCGGGGCCAGCAAGGCACAGGCGCTGTCGGCGGTGTTGCGTAACGGGTTTTCTCACATCGTTGTCACGGATGAAGGAGCGGCGCGCGAGATCAATCGCGAACAGGGGAGGTGAACCCCGCCGGAGGATCGGCGGGAGCCAATGGCAGTCAAGATTGGAATTAATGGTTTTGGAAGAATCGGACGGCTCGTGTTCAGGGCGGGCGAAAAGCGTCCGGAAATGGAAATAGTGGCCATAAACGACCTGATGGATGCCAAGACCAATGCTCATCTTCTGAAGTACGATTCGGTCCATGGTACATACGAAGGCGACGTGAAGGCAGGCGACGAGTACATAGAAGCCGGCGGTAGAACCGTCAAGGTCTTTGCGGAGAAGGACCCGTCCAAGTTGCCATGGGGCGATCTGGGCGTGGACATTGTGATCGAATCGACTGGGGTTTTCCGGTCCAAGGAGAAGGCATCGGCGCACCTTGCCGGCGGCGCAAAGAAAGTCATCATTACGGCGCCGGGCAAGAACGAGGACATAACAATCGTTATGGGTGTCAACGAGAAGAAATACGACCCGGCAAACCACCATATCATCTCCAACGCTTCATGCACCACTAACTGTCTTGCGCCTGTGGCCAAGGTTCTCATGGATTCGTTCGGCATCCGGCGCGGGCTCATGACTACTGTCCACTCGTACACTAACGACCAGCGAATCCTGGACCTGGCTCACTCGGATCTCAGGCGGGCGCGGGCTGCAGGCATGTCCATGATACCCACCACGACGGGAGCAGCGTCTGCGGTGGCGCTTGTATTGCCCGAGCTCAAAGGCAAGCTGAACGGGTTTGCCATGAGGGTGCCCACGCCCAACGTGTCAGTGGTGGATTTCGTCGCCGACCTTGAGAAGAAGGCGACAGCGGAAGATGTGAACAACGCGCTCCGCGCGGCGGCAGAAGGTCCGCTTTCGGGCATCCTTGCCTACACGCAAGAAGAACTGGTGTCACACGACTTCAACCATGATCCCCATTCTTCCATCGTAGACGGACTGTGCACCATGGTTATCGACGGAGACATGGCCAAGGTGATAGCCTGGTACGACAACGAGTGGGGATACTCCAACCGCGTGGTCGACTTGGCAGGCTACATCGCGAAGTCCCTTTAGCCAAAGTCGCGCGGCGGAGAGGAGCTGATTGGCATTGCGCAAGCTCACAGTGGAAGATGTAAAAGTAACCGGCAAGCGCGTATTCGTGCGAGTCGATTTCAACGTGCCGATGGACGCTGACCGGAACATAACCGACGACAGGAGAATCGCTGCGGCGGTTCCGACCATACAGTACCTAATCGATCAGGGGGCGAGGGTGATACTCGCCTCTCACCTCGGGCGCCCCAAGGGCAGATTCGATCCCGGATCCACAATGGATCCTGTTGCGGATCGTCTTTCGGCGCTCCTGGGTCGGCCGGTGCGCAAGCTCCCTGACTGTGTGGGGCATGAGGTCGAGGAGGCCGTGGCCGCCATGTTGCCGGGGGATGTGGTTCTCCTCGAAAACGTGAGGTTCCACAAGGAAGAGGAGGCTAACGACGGGGAGTTCGCGGTGCGTCTGGCATCGCTGGCCGACCTGTTCGTCAACGACGCATTCGGCGCAGCGCACAGGGCGCATGCTTCAACGGAAGGAATAGCCCACTACATACCTGGCGTGGCCGGATTCCTAATGCGCAAGGAAATAGAGATCATGGGGCAGGCTCTGGCCGATCCCGCTCGGCCGTTCGTCGCGATACTCGGAGGGGCTAAGGTATCGGACAAGATCGGCGTCATCGACAACTTGCTTACTCGCGTGGACACGCTCCTCATTGGAGGCGGCATGGCCTTCACGTTCCTGAAGGCTCAAGGGCATGAGGTAGGTAAGTCGTTGGTAGATGCGGAGAGGCTGGATTATGCCGGGCAAGCCTTGAGTCGCGCGAGGGAGAAGGGGGTTCGGTTCGAGCTTCCCACGGACGTGGTTGCGGCAGAGCGGTTCGAAGCTGACTCGCCGCATCGGGTTGTCGGGGTCAACGCCATACCTGCTGATTGGATGGGCCTGGATGTTGGTCCCGATACTACTCGGCGGTTCGCCGAGATAGTACGCGGCGCAGGCACTGTGGTGTGGAATGGTCCGATGGGAGTGTTCGAGATGGATGCTTTCGCCGCAGGCACACGCGGCCTGGCCGAGGCGATGGCATCGTCGGGCGCCGTAACTATTGTGGGAGGCGGCGACTCCGCGGCGGCCTGCGAACAGTTTGGCCTGGCCGACAAGATGACACATGTATCGACAGGCGGCGGCGCGTCCCTCGAATTTTTGGAGGGACGCGTATTGCCGGGCGTTGCGGCGCTGGGGGATAAGGAACCGGGGGTGTAGGAATCTGTGAGGAGTCCAATAGTAGCAGGCAACTGGAAAATGCATAAGACGATCGCTGAGGCTCGCGCGCTCGCGTGTGAGCTGGTCGATGGGGTTTCGGGGTTTGCAGGATGCCAGGTCGTGTTGTGTCCGCCGTTCACGGCAATTCACACGGTGGCAGGGAGCGTTGCAGGATCCGACATCGAAGTGGGAGCGCAAGACGTGTATTGGGAAGCCAAGGGCGCGTACACAGGCGAGGTCTCCTGCGAGATGCTGATCGATGCCGGATGCCGCTGGGTGATCATTGGGCATTCTGAGAGAAGGGCTATGTTCGGCGAAACGAACGACACAGTCAATCGTAAGGTGAAGGCGGCATTGGCGGCGGGTCTGCTGCCGATAGTATGCGTGGGAGAAAGCCTCGCCCAGCGCGAGCAGGGCATTACGGCCGACGTAGTGAGTAAGCAAGCAGAAGGGGCTTTCATGGGTGTGCCTGCCGACAAGGCCGGCCAAGTCGTAGTGGCGTACGAACCCATCTGGGCCATTGGCACGGGACGCGCCGCTACAGGTGAAGACGCCAACGAGGTCGCCAGGGCTATCCGGCGTACGCTGTCGAGGTTGTACTCTGATCGGGTGAGCGAGGCAGTGAGGATCCAGTATGGAGGAAGCGTAAAGCCTTCCAACATGGCCGAGTTCGCCAGGCAGTCGGAGATAGATGGTGCGCTGGTGGGCGGGGCGAGTCTTGCGGCAGAGGACTTCGCGGGGATCATTGGCGCAACGGTGAATGCCAAGAAGTGAGCAGGTGAGAAAGGAGCACAGGCGGCGTGTGCCGCCGACGGAAATGTCGATAATCACTGATGTGTATGCGCGCGAGATACTCGACTCCAGGGGAAACCCCACTGTCGAGGTGGAGGTTACGCTCTCCGACGAGACGGTGGGCAGGGCATGCGTGCCTTCGGGTGCCTCTACCGGCCAGCATGAAGCGCTTGAGCTGCGCGACGGAGACCCCGGTCGCTACCTAGGCCGAGGCGTGACGAAGGCCGTAGACAATGTTAACGACACGATCGCTGATGAGATCGTGGGCATGGATGCCCGAGACCAGGCGCTAGTCGACCTGACACTGATAGAGTTGGACGGGACGCCTAACAAGTCAAAGCTAGGCGCCAACGCCATGCTCGGAGTGTCGCTGGCCGTGGCGCACGCTGCAGCCGAATACATAGGTCTACCGCTTTATCAGTATCTGGGAGGCGTAGGCGCCCGCACACTGCCGGTGCCGCTAATGAACATCCTGAACGGCGGCAAACATGCCGACAACAACGTGGACATACAGGAATTCATGATCGCGCCTGTGGGGGCCGACAGTTTCGCGCACGCCCTTAGGATGGGGGCTGAGATATACCATTCGCTCAAGGCCGTGCTGAAGAAGCGCGGGCTCTCCGCAGGTGTGGGAGACGAGGGAGGATTTGCGCCCAACCTCGATTCGAATGAGCAAGCCATAGCTGTAGTGGTCGAGGCCATAGATAAGGCCGGTTTCGCGCCCGGTAAAGACGTGTTCGTTGCGCTTGACGTAGCTGCAAGCGAGCTATGGCGGGACGGCAAGTACGTGCTCGAAAGCGAAGGCAAGGAGCTTGATGCTGCGGGTCTGGTGGACTACTACGAGAACCTGGTCGGCAAGTACCCCATTATCTCCATCGAGGATGGGCTGGCAGAGGATGACTGGGATGGCTGGCGCATCGCTACTCTGAGGCTGGGCGACCGGGTTCAGCTCGTGGGCGACGATCTCCTCGTCACGAACGTGGAGCGGATTGAGAAGGCGATCGAACAGGGTGTGGCCAACTCTGTGTTGATAAAGGTGAACCAGATCGGCACGCTCTCCGAGACGCTGGACGCCATCGAAATGGCCAAGCGAGCCGGCTACACGGCGGTGATCTCGCACCGGTCGGGCGAGACCGAAGACACTACCATCGCCGACATCGCGGTGGCCACGAATGCGGGCCAGATCAAATCGGGCGCCCCGTGCCGTACGGACCGGGTGGCCAAGTACAACCAGCTCCTCCGTATAGAGGATCTCCTGGCCGATGCAGGCATGTATGCCGGCATGGACGCGTTCTACTCGATCAAACGCGCGCAGCGCTAGCAATGCGCGAGTGGGGGCGATGAGTCGTGCACGGCATAACTCGAATCCAGGGCGTGCTCGTGGGGCACGCTCAGAATGATGAGGCCCTAACCGGTTGCACAGTGGTGTTGACTCCGGGAGGGGCGGTTGCGGGCGTGGACGTAAGGGGATCAGCCCCCGGTACGCGCGAGACCGATCTCATGCGTCCCTGTAACCAAGTTGAGAAGGTCCAGGCCGTGGTGCTTTCAGGAGGAAGCGCGTACG
>DAOTAC010000061.1:0-9891 GCA_035382325.1 Bacillota bacterium
TTTGGCGCACGCCCGATGCTGCGAGCTGGCAATCAGGCAGTCGGGCGGATCACCGGCTTTGCGAATCAACTCGGCGAATGCCAGGAGAGATGAGAGAATCCGATGAACACTAGAGATAAGCATTTTGAGACGCTGTCCATTCACGCCGGTGGCGAGGATAGGAATCCCAAGAATGCGCTGAACTATCCTATCTTTATGACCTCCACCTTTGAGTTTGATTCTGTGGAGCATGCCGATGCCACGTTTGGGTTTGAGACTGAAGACTACGTGTACACCCGCGGCAACAACCCTACCCTCAAACTGCTCGAAGAACGTATGGCGGTACTGGAGGGAGGCGCAGCCTCGGTGGCTTTTGCTTCGGGCATGGCGGCCATCAGCTCGGTACTGATGTCGCTGCTCAAACCTGGCGATGAGGTCATTGCTCACAGGGTGCTGTACGGCTCGGCCTGGAATCTCATCAAGAACATATTGCCTCAGTATGGTGTGAGCTCGCGGATGGTCAACCTTGTGGGCATCGGCGATCTTGCGGATCAGATTACCGAAAGAACCAAGGTCATTTACTTCGAAACGCCGACCAATCCCAACCTGGACATCATCGACATCGCCGCTGTATGCGACATCGCTCGGGCCAAGGGAGCGAGAGTAGTGGTCGACAATACGTTTGCTACGCCATTCTTTCAGCGCCCCCTGAAGCTCGGGGCTGATGTAGTAGTGCACAGCGCCACCAAGTACATAAGCGGGCACGGTGATGTCATCGCAGGCATCGCTGTGGCCAAGGACAGGGATTACGCCGGCGAGCTCAAATTCGGTTATATGTGCGAATTCGGCGGAGTCATGAGCCCATTCACCGGCTGGCTGCTGCTGCGGGGCCTGAAGACTCTGGCGCTCAGGATGCGCGAGCATGAGAAGAACGCTCTGGCAGTGGCCAGGTATCTTGAGCAGCATCCCAGGGTGAAGAGGGTGTACTACCCCGGCTTGCCCAGTTCGCCCGGGCATGAGACTGCAAAGGCCCAGATGAGCGGATTCGGCGGGATGGTCAGCTTCGATATCGATGGAACGCTGGCCCAGTCCAAACAGGTGGTGAACAGCATGAGACTGTTCAAGCTGGCTGTAAGCCTGGGCGACTGCGAGAGCCTAGTAGAGCATCCCTTTGCGATGACCCACAGAGGGTATACCGAGGACGAGATCTACGCCGCGGGTCTGACTCCCAGCATGATCAGGCTATCTATCGGCCTGGAACACCAGGACGACCTGATCGCCGACCTCGAGCAGGCGCTCGCGGCGATCGGATAAGACAGTAAACAGTAAGTTGAGCGCAGTGCATTATCGGCCACGCTATTCGCAACTCTGGCTTACCTTGGCGCTGGAGGTTGGTACTTTGCATCGCGCAGTCGCCAGTACACATCGGTGCCTTTGAGTAACTTCCTTCCCCTGGCGTAATCGAAGGCGGCCTTCCCCGCTGCGCATCTGAGCGTGCCGTCTGCGCCTGCGTCAAGCAGCGCTTCTATGATGGCGTGTGGCGTACCGGCTTGGGCTGCAATCATCAGAGCAGTCCAGCCCTCTGGCTGCTTAACTGCGTTGATGTCTACACCTGCAGCAACAAGCATACGGATGATCTCGGGGTTGTGGTTGTCTCCAGCGGCCAGCATAAGAACCGTGTAGTCGTCTTCATAGCGCACGTGAATGTTGCTACCCGAATCGAGGAGCATCCTGATCACTCGGGGATCGGAAGCACTCATAGCTGCATAGGCCAGAGGCGTCCGCCCGTCGTCGGACTCACCGGCATGGACGTCAGCGCCTGCCTCAAGTAATGCCGCCACCACTTCAGGATCGGCGTCGTCTGCTATGGCGCGTATGAGCGGTGAGCCGCCATGCTCGTCGCGGACGTTAGCGTCGCCGTTTGGGCAGTAGCTTGCGGCTTTCGCCTCTGCGGAGATGCTCGGGCCTAGTTCGGGAGCGAAATCCTCACGAAGCTTCGCGCCGGCCTGGCAGAGAATCGCTTTGACCAGTTCTGAATCATCGCGTTGCGCAGCCAGCTGCATGGGACCGATTCCGCACGGCGTGCAGTAGTTGACGTCGTTGTCGAGCCCGGCGAGGATATCGATGATCGCCAGGCTGCGGGTGTAGGTCAGCGCGATCATTAGCGGTGTGTTTCCCGCCTCGTCGAGGGCGTTTGGGTCGGCTCCCGCCTCCAGAAGGGCGTCGATTACCTTGGGATCATCTGTGTTTGCGGCAGCCATGAACAACGGTGCCCAGCCGGTGCCGTCCACTGCATTCGGATTCGCTCCGGCGGCCAGCAACGGTTCCAAAACCGCGGCGGCGGCCGTGTTCATTGACGCGAACATCAGCGCTGTTGACCCTGTATCGGTAGCCGTATCCACTGCAGCTCCTTCGCTCAGGAGGACCTTTGCGACACCAGGACACGGATTGTGACGAGCGGCGAACATCAGGGCGGCGAAACCGTCGTCGGTTGCAGCATTGACATTGGCCCCGGCATGTATCAGCGCTTGGGCTACCACCGGGTCAGGCGCCCTCATGGAAGCGAGCATTAGGGCTGTTATGCCCTCGTCGTCGGCGGCATTCACATTGGCGCCTGCCTCGATTAGAGCGTTGACGATCTCAAGGCCAGCGCCGCGGTGAACTGCGAACATGAGAGGCGTCCAGCCGTCATTGATTGTCTCGTTGACGTTAGCCCCGCGGGTTAGGAGATCCCGTACCTGAGCTACTGTGTAGCTAGGATCGAAGGGTAGAAGAGAGGCGACGCTCGAATCGGGATTTCTGATGGGGAATACCTCCTTCCAAACAGGCGGGTGTTGGGCGGGATAGGCAACATTGTCATCTCTGTTGAGTATTCGCCGGTTGGTGTCGATGGACCTTCAGAACCGCAATCTCGAACCGTTGGCGTCTATTCTCATCAGCATTCTTCGCCCCCTATCCACCTAGCTTCACCTGGGCAAACAAGGATACACTAGCATTTCGCGTTGCAAGGTGATCGAAGGCGATGTGCCGGAGTGACCCGCTCAATGATGATCTGCCCCGAGCTGGCTGCTTCAATGATCGCATTGATAAAACGGGTAGCTTCTGCGAAACTCTCCCTACGAAAGATCAGGGTGATCGCTTCGTCAAGCACATGGTCGCTTGTATAGATACGCTCACCTGTGCGGCTGAGGGCGGCGTAATACTCAGCTGCTTCGGCATGCCGCGGATCCTTACGGCGCCCGAGGGCAATCCAGCCCCATGTATCTATGAAGGCAGGCCCACACACTATGACTTAGCTCATCTCCTCATTGCCGTGCAGTTCCTTCTCAATTTCCTCAGCCGAAATCGGCTCTCCGGAAAGGGAACCGAGGACGTCTAGTATCGGGTCTGCTGTTTGTGACTGCTGCCGGGCAGTCTCGCGCACAAAGCCTGGCTGGGTAGCATGGTCTCCATGATCTGCTGGTTCTGAGTACAACACTGGAGCCTGCTGCAGGAAAGTCTCCAGGTCCTGGCGTTTCACCCTAGCGACCCCCTTCGCAAGCTTGAATATGCGGATTTTCGATTCCTTTGCCCAGCGGTATATGGTAGGACGTGCCACTCCAAGGTAGTCGGCCGCTTCTTGTACAGACAACCATTCTTTGTTTATCTCCATGAGAGCACCTCCTATGCAGCGTAGTTACGGGGGCGCTCCTGTGCCGGTGCACATGAACTCGCGCACGGATCGCCAGCCTCCCTTTGATGCATAACGTATCATATTGTCATAAGCGTTGCGAGGGAAGACTTGTCGGGGCTCTTCTGCGCATCAGCGACCGTCACAAGTACCAATGTTGACTGGCCTTTGCCTTCACCGACTATGTCGAAGGACTCGAGGCACCTTGCATCGGATATCGCCCACATCAAATCCCCTGCGTCCAGGTTCTGAGCTCGCGCATTCGCAGGCGTTATTGAGACCTGTCCTTGCCGGCAATAGATTAGGGCGTGTTGCGCGGTATCGGCGGGATGCCAGGTGCGACTCTCTCCCGGCGCGAGGATGACATGGGTGAGACTTCCCTCCCAGCCTGGGCCAAGCATCAAGTTAAAGTCCGTTGCCAGCCCGTAGCTAGTTATGGGCATGCCGCCTCGAAACGAGCACTGCTCGCCTGGATGCAGTATCGTTTCGTGGTTGTCAGCCGACTGAAGGCGGAGTTCGCCGGCCAGCACGAGCAGGCGCCTACTATAGCCCGGCAGGCGTGTGAATTCACTGGTTTCGGACGTCACTGTGGCTGAGCTAACGCGCCACTCGAAATTCCGCGCCGCATAATTGCTGTTGGGAGGGAATATGGCCAGCTCCGTCGTTTCGCCTCCGCTCCAGGCGCTCGTGCGGTGTTGGGATCGCCGAGTCACCTGTATGTCTGCAGACATGCTATGGCCTCCCGAACTGAACTGTAGTCACCGTAATGGGGTCGCAACTGCTGGATCTGGACCCATATCCGGATCTGGATCGGGATGAGTATTCGACAACCACGCGAAAGACGCCTTCGTCGCAAAGGACATCACTGGACGCAGCGATCCAAGGTGACCTGGCAGGAAAGGCGAATATGTATGGGCAAGAAACGCAGAAAGGCGAAAGACAGGGAGGCGAGCAGCGGACATGGTGGATGCGAATAGCACTCGGCCCCGTGCCCGGGATATTGGGATAGATATCGGGGTATTCAGACCGGGTCGGTGGAATGCCATCACCGACGCTCTGGGAGTCGTGGTAGGCCACGTTACATTAGTGGAAGGGGACGGGGGACTGGCCCCGGGACGCGGCCCCATCAGGACCGGGGTGACTGTGATTCTCCCGCACAGCGGCAATCTGTTTGAGGAGAAGGTCCCGGCCGCGGCGTATGTCCTCAACGGGTTCGGCAAGTCAATCGGCCTACATCAGGTGAATGAGCTGGGCAACCTGGAGACGCCCATAGCGCTCACCAACACCCTGAACGCTCCGCTCGTGGCAGACGCGTTGATCGAGTGGTCCATCAAGAGCAATCCCCAGATAGGCATCGGAACGGGGACTGTCAACCCCGTCGTCGGAGAGGTCAACGACGGCAGTCTCAATGACATCCAGGGCCGCCACGTTCGGAAACAGCACGTGTTCGAGGCGATAGTCAAGGCCAGGTCTGGCGCTGTTGCCGAAGGGTCGGTCGGAGCAGGCACGGGAAGCATCTGTATGGGATGGAAAGGCGGGATAGGCACGTCGTCTCGCGTGCTTCCGCCCAGGCGCGGCGGCTACACCGTCGGGGTGCTGGTTCAGACCAATTTCGGCGGCGCGCTCACAGTAAACGGGGCACCTGTCGGACGCGAACTGGGGCGCTACCCGAACAGTGCGGATTTTCCCTATGAGACGCCTGGGACTGGGGATGTTGAGGGGGCAGATCCCGAGGGCATAGATCTCGAGATTAGGGTCCGCGAGGTCGACGATCCCGACGGATCCGTGATGGTCATCGTGGCCACCGATGCCCCTCTCGATCAAAGGCAGCTGGAGCGACTGGCGAAGCGAGCCGGCCTTGGGCTCGCCCGCACCGGCTTCTACAGCAGCAACGGCTCGGGGGACTTCTTCATAGCCTTCTCCACCGCCGCGCGCATTCCACATGGTAGCCCTCTGACCGCCAAGGCCGAGGTGGTGTCGAACGACGCGATGTCTCCCTTGTTCTTGGCGGTGCTCGAGGCCACCGAGGAGGCCGTCATCAACTCGATGCTTAGGGCCACTACGGTCATCGGGCGCGACGGCAGAACCGTTGACGCTATCGATATCGATCAGCTGCTCAGAGTCATGGGGAAGTACAATGCGCTGAACTGGAGTAGGGTGCTACCACCGTGGGGAAGCATGGAGTAGATCGTCTCGCAGGCAATTCGGCCTGTCAACATTGAACCGGCATTCGGGCGCGTGTAGCGATTGTTCTCCTTGCGCCTCTGGAGCGTTATCTTCGTGGCAACGCGTTAAGTTGCGGCCGAAGCAAGTGTGTGCTCTTCGGCCCAAAAACCGAGTAAATGCCAGCTCGGGTCGTTCTGATGCCCATCGTCACTCATTAGGCCAGTTGGGCGCCATTTTTGCAGAGCGTGGCAGCTTCTTTCCTGTATCCACCTGGAGATACCCAACTCGCGTTCCGTTTCGGTCGCTGATCGACAGCCTTCTGAAGATCCGTGTGACAGGCTGCCCCATGAACCAAGCACACAACTGCGCCTCATACCTTAGTCAAGCAGCGCCGCCCGGCGAAGCAGGCATGTGGCGCCAAGCGGTGAATCTCAACCAGAGTATGCAGTGCGCCGAGGTACATCCGAGGGAGGAGCCAGCTATGGAGCCAGTTATGGAAGCCAGGACTGAATCTGTGCCGGTGTGTGGTGGAGCGACCCTTGCGACATCTATCACCCTGCCGGGCCCCGGGGCCTACCCTGTGGTCATTGTGCGGACGATCTATGGGCGTCGGAATCTGCAGAGCATCGGCGATCTGCTGGCGAATCACGGCTACGCCACTGTGATCCAGGACGTGCGTGGGAGCGGCGAGTCGTCGGGGCAGTTCGGATTCTTAGCTCAGGAACCTAAGGACGCTGTTCAAACCGCACAATGGGTGCTGGACCAACCATGGTGTGACGGGAGGCTCGCCATACTCGGGATCTCTTATCTTTCGGCCGCTTCGATTGCCATTGCGGCCGAGTTTCCCGACGAGGTGAAAGCGGCGGTCTGGGTTACGGTGCCTGTCAGGAAGGATCTCCTTTGCTTCCAGGACGGAGCACTCCGTCTTCACCATACCTTGCCCTGGACGTATATGAGAAGGGCTTCTCTGAGCAGCTTTAACCCCGAGGCCCTTTACCGCAAGACGCCCCTGATCGATGCCATTCCGCAGAGCGTAGACTCTTCGTGGGCCGCCATGTTGGACGAAGGCCCCCGGTCCGGGTTCTGGGACGGAAACGATCTATGGAGCTATGTGCAGAGAACCTGCGTTCCCGGACTTCACTTCGGCGGATGGTTCGACTTCCTGCTCGACGCTACCTTGGTTCCGTACTCCGAGATGGTCCAGTCTGGCGCGCCCCAGAGGCTTGTGCTCGGCCCGTGGAGTCACAACGGCACGATCGGCGGGCCTGAGAGGATATCGGGAGATGTGTCATACGGGTACTGGTCCGGGCAGCGTGAAGGCGGTCTGGATGGTCTGCATGAGGATCCGGTGGACATGTCTTCTCCTTTCATGGAGGAGTGCGTGAGTTGGCTGGACTTCTGGGTGAAGGGCGCAGGCGATTCGCCGCCGAGGTCTTCTGTGAAGTGTTTCTTCACGGGGCATGAGCCTCACTGGGCTGAGCTTGGGGCGTGGCCTCATCCCAGGGCCTCGGGCGTGAGGATGGACCTCGGGGCTGCAGCTGGTGGTCAGTCTGAGGCCGGGAGTCGAGGCAGGGGCGTCCTTTCTGCCTTCTCTCCTGTCTTCTCTGCGGACGGGGCCTTCGGCACAAACCCCGTGGCCGCCAGTGAGTCGTTTGTGTACGATCCGGATGATCCTGTTTCCACTGAGGGTGGCGCGGTGTGGGCATTTCCAAAGGCCGGGATGGCGCCTGGCCCTTCGGTGTCGTCCGCTCATTTGCGGGAGGATGTATTGACCTACGATTCTGAAGTGTTGGGAAGTCCGTTGGAGATATGCGGCGCTGCGGAGGTTGAGCTGCACGCGTCGTCAGACGCGCCCGACACGGACTTCGTCGCGATGCTGCTGGATGTGGATGAAGACGGTGTTGCAAGGTACGTTTCAGACGGCATAGTGAGGGCTAGATATCGCAATAGTCTTGACAGAGAGGACTTCCTGGAGCCCGGCCAGATCTATCTCTTCCGCATACGCCTGAAGGGGTGCGCCCACACTTTCGGCCCAGGCCATCGGGTGCGACTCACAGTGACGAGCTCGAACTTCCCGAAGTTTGACCGTAATCCTAATACGGGAGAGCCTATCTATCGAAGCCGGCGAATGCAGAAGGCCGTGCAGACAGTCTACTGTGGGCCTGCGCTTCCATCGGCGGTGGTGATCCCTGTGCTCAGCGGATATCAGGTGCGCAGTCTTCATGATGACGACCGTGAGTGGGCGGAAAGGCTGCTGAAGGAGAGCTGGGGTTCCGCCAACATCGTGACGCGGGGACGGCTGGTGGATGCGTCTAGGCTTCCGGGGTTCGTTGCGGTGGCAGGTAGCGGCGATCGCCTCGGCTTGTTGACGTATGAGGAGCGCAACGGTCAGTGCGAGATCGTCACTCTGAACAGCTTGCGGCGGGGGATGGGCATTGGGCAGGGGCTGATCTGGAGGGTAGTGGAGTGTGCGAAGGAGGCCGGGGCGTCTAGAGTGTGGCTGATCACCACTAATGACAACACCGATGCCCTGAGGTTCTACCAGAAAGCCGGTTTCCGCATAGTTGCGGTTCACCAGGATGCTGTGGCTCTGGCCAGGCGTATCAAGCCTGAGATACCGATAATGGGGGAGAACGGGATACCCATTCGCGATGAGATCGAACTTGAACTGATGCTGGATACGGATCACGGGAACGTATAGACGGGGCGGACAGGTGAGGCACGGTGGCGTTTCCGATTGCGTGCCTCAACTCCCTTCGCCCGCGGAGGTCGGCGCCGCGGGGTAGGCCTGAGGTGGTTCGTGCAGGCACTCTTCCGGTACGGGGATAACGGCGAACCCCTCTTGGGCGAAGTGCCTATCAAGGCTGAGTGCAGTATGGATGGACTCATCCCGCATCATCACAAAAGATGTTGCATCTACGAACGAGTACGATTTGTCGGGTCGACGGCGAAGAAGATCAAAAGCCATGTCAAGCTGGTTTGTTGTTGGATGGAGCACGCGAACCTGGCCACTTAGCGCGATGTCGTCGCGAAAGGACCAGAAGCCCGCTGCGGTACCAGTGCGTGCGAGCAGCAGTGTATGCAACTCCCCCAGGACAAGACTGCTGGTTATGAAGATGCCTCCCTCGCTGTGGGCCAGGGCATACTCGGCGCGCACAGCTGCGTGGTATTGGTCTGCAGCCATGAGCAGTGCGAACCAAGCGCTCGTGTCGACGAAGCAGCGGATGCTCATCGGTCCTCCCAATCCTTGCGGTAGATGTAGCGGTCATGGTTTACCGCCGCATCGCCCGGCGCGTCAGGCGAGTCAATCATACCGATAATCCTGAGGGCAGGGTCGTCCTGGAGGGGCGTCTCCCGGGCGATGAAACTCGCTATGGCCTCGCGAATCAACTCGGCCATTGCGACGTTGCGACGCCTGGCCAGTAACGACAGCTCATCATGGACCTGAGGTTCGATGTAGAACTGCATGCGGTGCATGCGACTACGATCAGGCACGCTTGACACCTCCATGATCGAGCAATGTATACACATCACAGGATACATCTATACCCACCATAGCGTCGGTAGATTCGCGCGTCAAGGTCCCTGTTCCGCAAGTCCCTGTTCCGCAAGTCCCTGTTCTGCAAGGGAGCGCGTAACGATTGTTACTTTCGGGACCGCGGATACCCCGCATTCACACGTGCAATCTCGCCAGAGCAACAGCTGTGGCTCAGTAATATACCCCCGGGGGTATCTGCCCGGAGATACGGTCACTTTTTAACAATACTTTCGTCGAGAAACGCAATTTTTGAGTACATCGATTTGGGCCGGGGGCCCCGAGGGGCGAATCGGCCGTGTCAAAGGAGTCCTCGGGGCCAGATACCGCCGATTTATTGGCGTGTCGATGGCACAACGTGCCATTGCTTACGCGCCGCTACCAAATGGAGCCATGATATGGGATATTATGTCGGCTAGCCCGCCCGCTTCACTGCCCAGACGCGCCGGATACCCCCCGATTTTCGCGATTTGGAGGCGGTCAGGCGGCTCTTCGAAATCGATGTACTCAAAAGTTGCGGGTATCTCCGAAACTGATGGCA
>DAOTAC010000062.1:0-9700 GCA_035382325.1 Bacillota bacterium
GCTTCAACGCCGGGATCACGCCTGTCATGATCACCGGAGATCACAAAGACACAGCTGTCGCCATAGCTCATGATGTAGGAATCATGACTGGAGCGGCTGTTGCGGTCACCGGCAGTGAGCTGTCGAGGATGCCCGATGATGAACTGGATCGGATCGTAGACCGCGTACGCGTATATGCCCGGGTCGCTCCTGAACACAAGGTGCGTATCGTCGACGCCTGGCGCCGTCGCGGCCACGTAGTGGCCATGACTGGGGATGGGGTTAACGACGCGCCTGCACTGAGGCGCGCCGATATCGGGGCCGCCATGGGCATCACCGGGACGGACGTAGCCAAGAGCGCCGCCGACATGATTCTAACCGACGACAATTTCGCCACTATTGTAGCGGCTGTGCGCGAGGGACGGGTGGTCTTCGACAATATCAGAAAGTCAGTACAGTACCTCGTGTCGTGCAATATTGGCGAGATCATCGTCATATTTGCGGCCATCTTGTTGGGCCTGCCCAGGCCGCTTCTGCCCATCCAGATCCTGTGGCTCAACCTGATCACCGACGGCCTGCCGGCATTGGCCCTGGGCGTAGATCCTCCCGAGCGCGATCTGATGCGGAGGAAGCCGCGGGGGCGCGATGGATCAGTCCTAGACCGAGCATCTTCAGTTCGGCTGGTGGTCTACGGGGCTTCCGTCGCCGGCCTTGGCCTGATGTCGTTTGCGATGGGGCTTGGATGGCCGGGTCCGATCAACGTCTCGCCGGATAGCCTCGTTGCGGCCAGGACAATGTGCTTGATGACCATGAGTTTCTCGCAGTTGTTCCACGCGTTCAATTTCCGTTCTGAGCTGAGCTCGCTATTTAGCGTGGGCATACTCGCGAACCCCAAGTTGATGCTGGCCTTCCTCACATCCGGCCTGCTTCAGCTGGGCATCGTGTACCTTCCCGGGGTCAGCCCATTTTTCAACGTAGTGGACATCCATGGGGCCCAGTTCCTAGAATCGGTGGGTCTAGCTGCCCTCATGATAGTTATCGGCGAACTTGTGAAGGCAGTGTCGCGTATGCGACACGTTAGGAGCTGAATCGATGTCTTCTTGCGTTTTTCCAAGAGGCGCAGGATTTTCGCCCCGGAGGGGGAAGTACTATCCTAGCCAGGACGGCGCACTCAATTAGTCCGGAAGGGGCTGATGCGAATGGAGATCACAGTTGTCGGGCGCAATGTCGCAG
Source organism: Bacillota bacterium (assembly GCA_035382325.1). Lineage (GTDB taxonomy): Bacteria > Bacillota > DTU025 > DTU025 > DTU025 > UBA5389. The sequence continues at coordinate 1,213 of DAOTAC010000062.1, forward strand.
TGACCGACGCTCTTCGCGCGTATGCGGAGAAGAAGGTCACCAAATTGCAGAGGTATTTTGAGCGCGGCATCATGGAAGCTCAGGTTTCCATGACTATTGAGCGCGGCATCCACAGTGTCGACATCACAATACAAGTGGACGGATTGCTTCTGCGAGGCGAGGAACACACCGGCGACATGTACGCGTCGATCGATGGGGCTATCGATAACATCGAGCGACAGATCAGGAAACACAAAACCCGCATCAACCGCAGGCTGCGCCAGGAAGGCAATAAGCTGGTTGAGTCGGCGGTGGCGGTAGGCCCTGCGGCTGATGTTGTGGAGGCCCCCGAACCCAAGGTCGTAAAAACCAAGCGATTTGCGATAAAGCCGATGTCGGTCGAGGAAGCGATCATGCAGATGGAACTGCTCGGGCACGATTTCTTTGTGTTCATGGATGATTCGAGCGAGGATGTCAATGTAGTCTACAGGCGCAGGGACGGCAACTACGGTCTGATCGAGCCAGAGTTCTGATTGGGTTGGTTAGTCCGGTACGGCGGGAGCGGAGCGCGGCGGCGCTGCCGGTCCCGCCGCTCGTTATGACGGTCGGTGGTGTGTGAAGGGGTGTGATGCGGGTGCGTCCATTTGTCGGTTTCGTGTTCGAAGGTGGACAGCATTCGGGCGATGTTGAAGGATGGGTAGCCCGGGCGCGGGAGGAGATGGCCATCCTGCTGGCCCAGAGACTGGTCGACACGGGCCTGCTTGACAAGGTTGTGTTCGTAACCGACCGTGTGGCCCTCGCGGATCGCGCCGCATCTTTCGCAGGGGTGGATACGGCAATCACATCCGACGAACCCGCCGCGTCTTTCCACTTCGGGCGGCGGCTTGCCCAGGTCGTCGCCGAGTACGACGCCGCCGGATTCGTCTACATGAGCGGCGGATCCGGCATTCTCATGGACATGGCCGAATTGGCCGACTTCGTTCTTGCGACTCAGGCCCGGCCGGGCAGTATTGTAGCTAACAACGTCTACTCGGCCGACATGTTCGGCGTTGCCGACTCAAGAGTGGCGCTCTCGGCAGAGCTCCCATCTGCCGACAACGGAGTGCCCATGATGGTGCATGCAGCAGGAATACCTGTCTACGGATTGCCGCCCACAACCGGAAATACATTCGACATCGACACGCCGTCGGATCTGCTAGTGCTAAGTGACGTAATCCCGGTCCTTGCACCCTACGCCCAGAGTGTCAGGGATGTGGTGGCGGAAGGACCGGTCGGGAGAGCGGTTGGGATTCTATCGGCCGCCAGGGCGGCTTTGGCCAGGGATCTTGCTGAGATTGCCCTGATTGGGCGGGTATCGCCGGCCACTGTGGCCGATCTGAACTCGCGCACCACCTGTCGCCTCCGGGTATATTCTGAGGAACGCGGAATGCGCGCTTTCGGTCGTGACAAGCCGGGAATGGCCAGAAGCCTGATTGGCAAGATGATTCAGGCGTGCGGCCCTCGGGCGTTCTTCGCCGATCTGGCGTGGTGTTCCGACGCCGCGTTCATTGATACGCGCGTGCTCTTCGCCCATGTGGGCGCGGAGCTTTCGCAGGAGGAACGGTTCTGTTCTGACTTGTTTCTCTGGGAGAAGGTGCCCGGTGAGGATGTCAGGTGCCTGGTTCATGCGGCATTGGATGCACAAATACCGGTTATGCTGGGTGGACATTCGCTGGTGTCTGGGGCCGTTAGGGCGCTGGCGGCGTGTACCGGCAGGCGCGGTGTGGTATAATTGCTTGATGCAAAGACTCAAGCGAGGTGGCTTTGTTGCTCAACCTTTTCAAGCGTATGTTCGACGTTAATGCGAAGGATGTCAGGGAGCTCGAGGCAAGGCTTTCGGCCGTATCCGCGCTTGCGCCGGAAGCCGAAGAGGCCACCGACGAACAGCTCCTCGCACGTACGTCTGAGTTCAGAAACCGCATAGATCGAGGCGAGTCCGTCGATTCGTTACTGCCGGAGGCTTTCGCGACCGCACGCGAAGTCGCGCGCCGCCAGCTGGGCCTGTACCCGTACGATGTACAGGTCATGGGTGGCATGGTGCTCCATCAGGGCAAGATAGCTGAGATGAAGACGGGCGAGGGCAAGACGCTCGTGGCTACCATGCCCGCATACCTTAACGCCCTGGAAGGTCGGGGAGTCCATATCGTCACGGTCAACGACTATCTGGCCAGGCGCGACGCTGAGTGGATGGGTCCTGTGTACCGTGCCCTCGGCCTCAGCGTAGGCTCCATACTGCACGACCTTGACGCTTCCGCGCGCCGACAGGCATACGGAAGTGACATTACGTACGGCACTAACAACGAGTTCGGTTTCGACTATCTTCGCGACAATATGGCTACATCCGCCGATCAGCAGGTGCAGAGGGGCCATAATTACGCCATCGTAGATGAAGTCGACTCTATCTTGATAGACGAGGCGCGCACCCCGCTGATCATATCGGGCCAGGCAGAGGAGTCCACTGAGAAGTACTTTGTGTTCGCCAGGATTGCCGATAGCCTGAAGCAGGAGCAGGACTACACCGTAGATGAGAAAGCGAACTCAGTGGCCCTAACCGAATCAGGCGTCTCGCGGGTAGAGCGATGGCTGGGAGTCGACAACCTCTTCGACGAGGCCAACATAGAACTGACGCACCATATCAACGCCGCGCTCCGGGCGAAGGCGCTGATGCGCAGGGACAGGGATTACATCGTCAAAGAGGACGAAGTAATAATCGTCGATGAGTTCACCGGGCGCCTCATGTTCGGGCGGCGGTACAGCGATGGCCTGCACCAGGCGATTGAGGCCAAAGAGAATGTAAGGGTACAGAGAGAAAGCCAAACTCTGGCCACGATCACATTCCAGAACTACTTCCGCATGTACGCGAAGCTGGCCGGCATGACGGGCACGGCGGCGACTGAGGAGAATGAGTTCATCAAAATATACAACCTCCATGTGGTGCAGGTTCCTACGGCGAAACCCATGATCAGGCAGGACCTGCCGGACATCGTGTACAAGACTGAAAGGGCCAAGTTCAACGCGGTCGTGGAAGAGATATGCGAAAGGCACGCCACCGGCCAGCCGGTGCTGGTGGGTACAGTATCGATCGAAAAGTCTGAGCGTGTTTCGGAGATGCTTACTCGTCGAGGTGTGCCTCACCAGGTTCTCAATGCGAAGCACCATGAGCGCGAGGCTGAGATAATCAAGCTTGCGGGGCAGCCCGGCACGGTTACCATAGCTACGAACATGGCCGGTCGAGGCACCGACATAGTGCTCGGCCCGGGCGTGCCCGAGCTTGGGGGTTTGCACGTGTTGGGTACCGAACGCCATGAGAGCCGGAGAATCGACAATCAGCTCCGAGGGCGTTCGGGAAGGCAGGGCGATCCCGGATCGTCGCGGTTCTATGTGTCTCTTGAAGACGACTTGATGAGGCTGTTCGGCGGGGAGTTCATATCCGGCATGATGGACCGGCTCGGATGGGGAGAAGACGACCCTATAGAACACCCGCAACTCACTCGGGCGATCCAGCGCGCGCAGGAGAAGGTGGAAGGGCGCAACTTCGATATCAGGCGGCAGGTGCTGGAATACGACGACGTAATGAACAAGCAGCGCGAGGCGATATACGCGCGGCGTGACGCAATAATGAGAGGCACGGATCTGCGGCAACAGGCGATGGAACTGCTGTCTGTAGTGGCGGAAGGGGTCGTGACGGCGCATGCGGACGAGAAGCTCGCGTCGTCGGAGTGGGATCTCGCGGGCTTGTCTGCGGAGATCGGGAGTATACTGGCGTTGCGTGCCAAGCCCGACCTATCCGGATATGCCCAGCGTTCGTGGGCAGATCTGCACGACGGGGTCATGGGTATGTTCCGAAGCGCCTACGAGCAGAAAGAGGCGGCGGTCGGAAGCGAGCGTCTGCGAGAGCTGGAACGCGCTATCATGCTGTACATGATCGACTCCAAGTGGGTCGACCACTTGCAGGCCATGGATATGCTCAGGGAGGGAATTGGCCTCAGGGCATATGGCCAGATGGACCCGCTCGTGGAGTACAAGAGAGAATCTTTCCTCATGTTCAACGATCTGCTGAAGAGCGTAGGAGAGGATTTCGTTCGCTACCTCCTCCGAGTGCAGGTCCGAAATGTCAGTGAGAGCGGCGAGGACGAGGAAGGGGATCGTGCCCGGGAGTCGGTCGGAACGCGGGCGCCGGCGCAGGCGCAGGCGCAGGTGGATGGGCCTAGGCGTCCAAAGTACACAGTGACCACCAACAGGGAGGACGGAGGTTCGTCCAGGCAACCGCAGAAGCGGGCCGTCAAGAAAGTGGGACGGAATGATCCATGCCCGTGCGGCAGTGGGAAGAAGTATAAGAAGTGCTGTGGCGCAGGCAAGTAGAGCAGAGCAGAGCAGAGGGAGTGTGCCTGATGAGAGCGGAACTGGAGCAGCCGATTGAGTCGCTGGATGCGAGAATTGAGGAAATGAGGGCTTATCTTTGACATCCCGGGCAAGCTAGCCCGACTGGCAGAGTATGAGGCTCGCTCGAGCGAGCCCGGGCTGTGGGACAACCGCGACGCGGCCCAGGAACTGATGCAGAAGATCGCGACGGTGCAGGCCCAGATCGGAAGATTCGAGTCGCTGAAATCCAAATTCGATGATCTGCGTATTCTGGCGGAGCTTGCCGATGAAGAGGACGATGAACATGCGATCGCCGAATGCATGGAGCAGATAGACGCTTTGGATGCGGCGATCAGTCGGATAGAGTTGTCCAATCTGCTGTCAGGGCCTTACGATGCGGCCAACGCAATCATGGCGATTCACCCGGGCGCAGGCGGAACCGAGAGCCAGGACTGGGCGGAGATGCTTATGCGCATGTACTCGCGGTGGGCGGAGAGGAACGGCTATCGTGTAGAAGTGGCCGATCTGCTTCCCGGTGAGGAGGCCGGCATCAAGAGCGCTACCTTGATCATGTCGGGGCAGAACGCGTTCGGGTATCTCAAGGGCGAGCGGGGAGTGCACAGGCTTGTGCGGATATCGCCGTTTGACGCATCGGCGCGCAGGCACACTTCATTTGCATCGGTGGATGTTATCCCTGAGATGGGAGAAGAAGAGATCGAGATCGACCCGTCGGATCTGAAGATAGACACATATCGTTCGGGCGGCGCCGGAGGCCAGCATGTTAATAAGACAGATAGCGCGGTTCGCATCACGCACTTGCCGACAGGCATAGTTGTGCAATGCCAGAACGAGAGGTCCCAGCATAGCAACAAGGAGACTGCCATGCGCATTCTCCGAGGCCGGCTTGCCAGCCTTGCCCTTGAACAGCAGGAGAAGGAGTTGGCAGCGATTCGCGGAGAGCAGCACGAGATAGCGTGGGGCAGCCAGATCAGATCATATGTGTTCCAGCCCTACACCATGGTCAAGGACCACAGAACCGATATTGAGACCGGCAATGTCAACGCCGTGATGGACGGGGAGATAGACGAGTTGATTGAGGGCCAACTCAGGCTGGCCGCTCAATCGGCCAACAGAGGTGTCCGCTGATGGCGGCAAGACGAGGTAAGGGCGGCGCCGCGCGCATGTTTGCCATATATCTTGTGCTGGCCGTCGCCATAACCGAGGCTGCGCTCCCGTCCCTCATCGAGCAGCGCGTGGAGAGGGCGGTTGCGTCCGGTTTTGCTGGCGTGGGATCAGTTGAGGCGCGGGTGCGGGCCTTTCCTGCCGTAAGGATGCTCTTCGGGCACTTCGATCGGCTGAACGTGAATATCCGGCGAGCGCAGCTTGCGGGCCTCAACGTAGACTCCATCGAAGTCCGTTCCATAGGCGCCCGATTGCCTCTTTCGGATTTCGCCCCGGGCTCGAGGAGATGGGCGCACGCCCTTGGCGATGCGGAACTTGTCGTTTCGGTCCTCGATGCCGACATCAATGACTATCTGAAAACGCGCGACGATGCGCTCAGGATGTTCAGTGCCTCCTTCAATGAAGGTGTGGCCAGGCTGGATGGTACTGTCTCCTTTGCAGGGCTCAATGTGAGGGTGAGTTCACAGGGCCGTCTGGTGATTGAGGACAATGCACGCCTCGTTTATGTAGTGGACAAGCTGAGCGTCGAGCGGAGCGAGTTGCCGGAATTCCTGCTTGACGCGCTCGAAGGCAAGATAGAGCTGGGTGTGGACCTGTCGACGCTGCCATTTGCCACGGTTTTAGAGGGCATACGGGTTAGCGCCGGCGTGGCGCGCGTGTACGGCAGGACAGTCAAAGGGGGCTAGTGGCTTGATAAACCGCAGGCAGCCGTGGACGATCGGATGGTTGGTTGCACTTGTAGTAGTAGCCGCACTCACATCGGCCTGGATAGCAGTCCGAAGGCACCGGGTCGAGGAGATGAACAGACGTGTCGAGCTCTGCATGGACTGGCGAGAGGGCTCTCTGTTCGCGCAGCGGGTTGGGCTGGCGGAGGCAGACTACCTTGAGCAGTTGCGCGATGCCGGCATCACGAGCATAGCCGTGGACGAAGAGACGCTCGGCTCACTGCAGGCATCCGGTGATATCGTGATGCTCAGAGCCTCTGAACTGGCCGCGGTCTCGAGCATAGCTCCGGAATTGCTTCCCGCTGCCGCGGGCACGGCCGCATTCTCCGGCGGGCACACGGTCGTTGTCCCGCTAAGCAAGGATGCGGCCGCGTTTATCGCCGACCGACTACCCATCCGCCTGCAGGGCGGGCCGTCACTGGTTACGGTGCTTTCCGGCCGGACGTCGGCTTCTATCATAGGCCTTCCGCTGGAAGAGGCGCGAAACATCAATCTTGGCCCACGCCCGTCTGCGCTGGCCAAGATCGCAGCCGCCGGTCTGCACACAGTCCTGAGATTCACCAATTACCCAGGCGTATCCGAAAAATGGATAGAGTCAGTGGTGCGGCCAGTCGACCCGGCTCATAAGGTCGACTCGGTGATATTCGCCGGAACTGAGGTGCTGGGGTATCCCGCGCTAACGGCTGTAACCGCGCGTGCGCTGGGCGAAGAGGGTATGACCTACGGCAGCATAGAGTTCCAGGTACAGGCCGGGGAGAACCAGATCACGCAGGCTGCCGGTTACAGTGTGGTGCGTGTGCATAGCATCACCCGGGGTGAGGTCGACCGAGGGCTATCAGTTCAGACCATGACCGACAGGTACGTGAGGGCTGCAAGGGAACGCAACATACGCGTTATGTATATGCGTCCAATAATGAAGCAGATCGACGCACGTGCTTTGCCGGAGCTGAACGATTCGTTCATCCGCGCAGTCGCGGACGGGCTTCAGAGGGCAGGCTTCACACTTGGTCCGGCGCGCCCGTTTGGGCAGGCCGATCCGGGGCTCGCGCCGACGCTCGTGGTTGTCGTTGGCATAGCGGCAGGTTGCGTAATGCTTCTGAACGCCATCTGGAATCTGACCTTCCCCGTTTCCGCAGGCCTAGTGGCCGTGGCTGCTGCGGGTTTCGCTGCCCTGTCGGCTTTCGGCCGCGCCGATTTGGCTAAGCAGGCGGCGGCTCTGGCCGCGGCCATAGCGTACCCGTCGCTGTCCGCCTTCGTGTTGCTGTCTCCGTTTCCCACGTCTCGGCCGACAGACTGTATCGTCAAGTTCATCGTGGCGTCCGCTCTTTCGCTTGCCGGCGGCCTGATGCTTGCGGGTTGCCTTACCAGCCTTGCGTTCATGATCAAAGCCAAGCAGTTCATGGGCGTCAAGCTCATGCATGTGGCGCCAATGTTGTTCCTTCTGATGGCATACTGGAAGTACGTGTACCGCCGTGGCGACGAGACACTCACCGCATCTGCCAGGCGGTTGCTATCGTCGCCGATTCTCGTATGGCATGCGGTTGTCATAGGAGCTCTGGGAGCGGCCGGCTTAATCTACATTGCGCGCACAGGCAACACATCGGTATTGCCTGTGGGCGTGCCTGCGTGGGAGCAGGCGATGCGCTCGGTGCTGGAAAGGTTTCTGCCTGTGAGGCCGAGGACAAAGGAATTCCTGCTAGGCCATCCCGCCTTCGTGCTTTCGGTGACCCTGGCCTGGGCAGGCGATCGTGTTGTGTTGCTGCCCTTGGCCGCGCTGGCCCTGATAGGTCAGATTTCGCTGGCGAATACCTTTGCTCATCTGCACACGCCCATCGCGGTCACCCTCACCAGGGTGCTGGTGGGCGCGGGACTGGGGCTCGCCATCGGGCTCGCAGTCGCCGGCGTGTTCCTGGCAATCCGTCGTGGCCTGCGGCGATCGGCAGGCAAGATTGCCGGGCGGGAAGGATGACGCCGGCATGCGTGTTGTGGTTTCGGGGTATCACGGGTTCGGCAACCTGGGCGATGAGGCGGTATTGGCTGCCCTCATTCAGCAGATGAAGGAGATTGCGCCCGAGGCAGAGTTTGTGGCTCTCTCGGGCGACCCTGCGTGTACCGTATCGGCCCACGGAATCCGCGCGATTTTGCGCACCTCTGTTTCTGCCGTCGTGCGAGAACTCCGGCGGGCGGATCTCCTAGTGAGC
>DAOTAC010000063.1:0-9618 GCA_035382325.1 Bacillota bacterium
GTGCGAGCGCAGCTGGTTCGTGAGCATCGCCGAGCAGGGCGAGGTCGTGAGCCCAGACGGTAGTCTGGCGGCCTGGGAGTCGATGGCGGAAGGACGCTGGACGCTTCACCGCACCGACTGGCAACTAGGCGGTCCGGGCGGAGAGCGCGAGTGGGAACTCGTGGGGCACCGCGGGCCGATCCACAGTGTGTCATGGAAGGGCGACAGTTCCCAACTGGCGGGCGCGACTGATGGCGGTGTTGTGATCTGGAATGCGACGAGCGGCAAGTTGATTCGGTCCATGCCCGTCGGAGGGCCGGGAGTGAAGGGGCAAGGAGCGGCGGGGCCCGGAGCCACCGGGCCGGGAGCGACATATGTCTCGTGGAGCCCGGGGCCAGGTGGGCGCTGGATATTAGCAGGCCTTGATAGTGGAACCTCCGTTGTGATCGATGCGGACACCGGTGAGCGCCTGGCCGAGGTGCCGACGCGCCACCGGGGCTCGTCGGCCTGGGCCCCAAAAGGCGATCGTTTGGCGACGGTAGGCATCGACAACGCCGTGCACCTGTACGGTGAGCGGGGCAAGTGAGACGGGGAGTTTGCAAGCGGGCGAACCGCTGATCGAGCGGGCACCTGAGCCGACGAGCACCTGAGCGGACGGGCCCCTGAGCCGACGAGCACCTGAGCCGACGAGCTCTAGGACTCCATGAACAGGATTTCTCGGGCGACGTCTTCATCGGTTACGAGATGTGTCACGAACTTGCCTCGCAGGACTGAATGAACCGCTCGCGCCTTGCTCTTTCCGCCTGCAACGGCGATTGCATTGCGCGCCTTTCTCAGCTGATCGACGCTCACAGACGTAGTGTTCCTGCCTCTGATCGGATTTCCCTCGCCGTCAACGAACCACCCGCACACTGCAGCCGCCACTCGGGACTGCCTGACTGCCTCCAGGGCGGCGATGAAGTAGGGATCCTGGGCGTCGACGGTGCTCCCTCTGCCTACGCCGATCAGAGCATTTCCGAGCTGGTCCCAAAGGCTGGTGCACTGCCTGATGTAAGTGTCCTGCATCAAGAGCCGGGCGGTGCTGTCTTTGCCCACATACAGCGGAGCATTGAGGTATATGGACTCTGCATTCAGGCGCTGAGCAGCCATGTGTACGACCTGGTTGATCTGCGGTTGGCCGTCGATGCCAAGGCTCCCGCCCGACAGCGGAACCACCCTGAGGCCCGGGTAGCTCCGTGTTTCCCGAAAGGCCTTGACGGCCTCGTACACGGTGGAGCTGGCCCCAATTCCTATTACGTCGCCCGGTTCCAGGCCCGTCAGAAGCAACTCCGCCGCTCTGTAGCCCAGACGCGCCTTGAGAATGCCGTAATCCTCACCCGACGGAGAGAGCCTGCAACCTTTGAGCCCGAAGGCGCGAGTCAGTTCTTCTTCGAGCGTTTTCAGCTGTTCCGATGGGTCGACTATGGATATGCTCACTATTCCCCGGTCTCTCGCGGCTTGCAGAATCCTTGACACAGCCGGTCGCGATAGCCCGAGGCTGTCCGCGATGTCCTTCTGCGTCTTCCCCTGAATGTAGTACATCTCGCTTATCAGCACCAGAGAACCGAGATCATGTTCAGTCCTACCTTTGTCGTCTGACACCCGGGCCCCTCCCACAGCATGTTCATCCCGCTCCTGCCGCAGCTGGCGGGTTGATTATTTGACACGACCAGGGAGATTTCCTTCCTCCGGCCAGTGAGGCCTCGATGCGCTGAACAAATGACAGAAAGGAATTCCACACCCCGTATAGAAGATGGACTGGCGAGTCGACAGATATTGCTGCGAGGATTATCGTCTTGCGGTATGGGGAGGTATGGCCATGTTTGTGAAGTCGAAGGCGGCGGTGATAACCGGAAAAGGACAGGTGGAGGTGCGGGAAATAGATATGCCTGAGCCGGGGCAGGGTGAGGTGCTTGTGAGGCAGAAAGCCGTGGCTCTATGCACTTTGGAGCAGAGGTTCTTCACAGGGGTTTTCCCTCGCTATCCAGGGTGCTGGGGTCATGAGGTGGCGGGTATCGTGGAGGCGATAGGACCGAATACCTGCACTCCGCTGAAGGTTGGCGACTATGTAGCCCGCGGCGGGGGCAGCGCCTGCGGCGAATGTTATGAGTGTGCCATGGGTCGAGACTCGTTCTGCCCGGTCGAGAAGGAGCGCCTACATAAACAGCAGAATAGTAGCAGGGCGGACGGGATTTCCGGCATCTTCGGCATGTCGCAGTATGCTTCGGTCGATCCGCACAACCTGGTCAAGATGTCAAAAAGCGTGCCCTTTGAGGAGGCGGCCTTGGCCGAACCGATTGCCTGTGCCGTGAATAGTGCAGACAAGCTCGACATAGAACTGGGGCAGACAGTTGTGGTAATAGGTGCGGGCGCTATGGGGCTGGCCAATGTCTTGGTTGCACGGGCGAGAGGTGCGTTTGTGGTTGTGAGCGACCTGGATCCTGCAAGGCGCGCGCACGCTCTGAAGGCCGGGGCGCATGCCGCTATCGACCCCAACAGCGGTGACATTGCCGGCCAGATTGAGGCGATCAACGATGGCCGTAGAGCCGATGTGGTAATAGTGGCGATAGGAGTCAAGCCTGCTAATGACGATGCCCTGAGTCTTCTGGAGCCCAACGGCAAGATGATGCTGTTCGCGTCGGCTCATCCGGCGGTGCCCATGTCCATCGATCCCAATATAGTACATAGATCCGGGATATGGATCACAGGATCCACCGGCAAGGATCGAAGAGCTCTCTATCAGGCCTCATTACTCATTTCTCGTGGAATCATCAATGTCAAGCCGATGATTGAGAAGGTCATCCCTCTTGACCAGGCGCAACGGGCTTTCGAAGAAGCGGTTAAGGTGGATACCTATCGCGTTGTAATCACGATGTAGCCACTGCGGGCAGGACTGCCCATCATGAACTAGCCTAGATGAGGAGGAATAGCCTGATGCTCATGGCAATGAGTCCAATTCTGCAGGATGCTCGAGAAAGACAATACGGTGTGGCGGCGCCTGGGGTCAACGATATGCAGACGGTAAGCGCTGTGTTTGAGGCCGCGCGCGAGCTTCGTGCGCCGATGATCCTGGACTGCGTTGAGATGAACGATCTTGAGGCAGTGGCTGACATAACCAAGTTCTTCGCAGGTAGATACCCGGAGGTGCCCGCTGCTCTCAATCTCGATCACGGGCATAGCTTCGATGTGTGCGCCAGGGCGATCAGAGCCGGGTTCACTTCGGTGATGATCGACTGCTCCAAATTGCCCTTCGATGAGAACGTGAGGATCACGGCAGAGGTAGTGAGGATGGCTCACGCAGCAGGAGTATCGGTCGAAGCTGAACTCGGTAGGGTAGGCAGCGCCCGCAACTACTCCGAGGACCGAACTGCTCCCCTCACTGATCCCGCGGAGGCAGTGGAATTCGTCAAGCGGACCTCAGTGGATTGCCTGACCGTGGCTATTGGGACGGCACACGGGCTGTACGAAGGCGAAACGCCTGAGCTAGATTTCCAGCGACTGGCGGAGCTTCGCGCAGCTGTGCCGGTGCCCTTGGTGCTTCACGGCGGTTCGTCTACCGGCGACGATAAGCTGGCCCGCGCGGTGAGGGCAGGCATCAGCAAGATCAACCTGTTCAGCGACCTATCGTCGGCAGGCACGAATGCCATCCGGGCGCTTTTGGCCAGCGGCAGGACTACCGCTCTTGGATTCCTTCCACTTAGCATGGTGTATGGAGCGGGCATCGAAGCCTACAAGCAGATGGTAATGCACTACATCGAAGTGTTCGGGTCTCGCGGTGTTCTGTAGATCTCAATGAATATCAAGAAAACATAGTGCCTGCGCAAAAGGAGTGTCGAAAGAAACTTTCATATTGCAGAAGGAATTTCCGAAGCCTGCGGCGAACAGATGTCTCGAACTCATCTCACGGGCTCTGATCGACGACGTGTGGACTCAGGCCGACAACGACTGAGGCTGTCGGCGCAAAAGATGTGTTGTGGGGGTTGGCCACGTCGATGAATACTTGCAGCGCTCGCTTGCACTCTGAGGAAAGGAAGACGGCGCTCATCGCTCTGTTGCCGTCGCTCGTGATCTTCGCTCTCTTCACAGTCTACCCAATCATCTACTCACTCTATCTGAGCCTTTTCGACTGCTCGCTGCTGGGAGGCCCCCGAACGTTTGTGGGGCTCGGCAACTACGCCAAGATGCTTGCCAGCGCCGACTTCAGGGTGTCTATGGCCAATACCGTGAAATACGCTGTGGGCACAGTTCCCATCGGGGCGGCTCTGTCGATGTTCGTGGCGGTCCTTCTCAATCAGAAGATCAGAGGCCGCGGCTTCTACAGAGTAGCCTACTTCATGCCGGTAGTCACGTCCATGGTGGCTGTGGCCATAGTGTGGACGTGGATGTTCGATCCATACTACGGTCTTTTCAATGCGCTCCTCGAGCGAATCGGCATTAACGGGCCGGCGTGGCTTGCCGACCCTCGCTGGTCGCTGCCTGCAGTAATCATCCTGGGCATATGGAAGAACCTCGGGTACAACATGGTGATCTTCCTGGCCGGCTTGCAGGACGTGCCGGTCGAGTACTACGAGAGTGCGGAGATCGACGGCGCCGGCGGGTGGCAGAAGTTCCGCTATGTGACTATGCCGTTGATGCGTGGTTCGATCGGGTTCGTGCTCATCATGAGCACGATCAAATCGTTCCAGGTGTTCGGACAGGTGTACGTCATGACAGGCGGCGGGCCGATGAACTCCACAATGGTCTTGGTCTACTACATATACAGGCAGGCGTTTGAGTTCTACAGGAGCGGATATGCCTCGGCAGTTGCTTGGTTCCTGTTTGCCGTGATACTTGTTCTCACTATGCTCCAGAAAAGATTCCTCAAAGTGGAGAACTGACGAGAGGGCGAGGTGCAGCAGCGATGTCTACAATCGTGAGCATGACAAACAGCGGTGCCACCGACGCCGTCCGCGCCAAGCGCAGGCGTGTTGTGACGAAAACCGCGGGCCTTGGGCTCGTGCACATAGTCCTAATCCTGGGCGCCATATTCATGGTGCTGCCCTTTGTGTGGATGTTGCTTACGTCTTTCAAGGATAGAAGCGAGGTGTTCACGTACTCCATCCAGTGGCTGCCGTCTCGGATTAACCTCGACGGCTACCGGGAGGTGTGGTCGGAGATACCTTTCGCGCGCATGTACCTGAACAGCTTCATTGTCGCTATATCGGTCACCCTGTGCCAGCTGGTTACGAGCGCCCTGGCGGGGTACGCCTTCGCCCGACTCGACTTCCCGGGCAGGGACGTGGTGTTCATGATATATCTTTCGGCCATGATGATACCGCACCAAGCTACCGTCATCCCCACATTCCTACTGGTGCGAAAGTTCAACATGGTAAACAGGTATTCTTCGCTCATACTGCCCTTTGCCGCCGGACCGTTCGGCGCATTTCTGCTGCGGCAGTTCTTCATGGGCATGCCGAGATCTCTGGAGGAGGCGGCCATCATCGATGGCTGTTCTCGGTTCGGTGTTCTTCGTAGTGTAGTATTGCCTCTGTGCAAACCTGCGTTGGTCACTCTTGGGCTGTTTCAGTTTATGTTCTCCTGGAACGATTTCATGTGGCCGCTGATCGTAACGAATAAGATGTCTATGAGGACGCTCCAAGTCGGCTTGGCCCTGCTGCGTGCGGAGGTCTCGACCGAATGGCCCATGCTCATGGCTGCTACAGTTATGGCAACAGTTCCGATATTAGTGGCCTTCCTGGCTGCACAGAGGCAATTTATCGAGAGTATCGCCTTTACAGGCCTCAAGTACTGAGGATGATGCATTCGCGTACGGAAGGAGGGCAGTTAAGGCTGGACTCGGATGGCTGTAAGACGCGGACCTGGGCCCCCACGGCGCCCATGGCGCCAGGGGCATTAATCTACGAAGGGAGTTTGACTCAATGAGACGGTGCTGTGGGAAACGGATGGTCATCTCTTGCCTGGCTGCTGTGACGCTTCTGGCACTCTGTGTTGGCTCCATGGCGGCGGCGCCCGCCAAGGTCAAACTGACCTACTGGCATTTTCTCGGCGGTGATATGGGGAAGCGCCATGAGACCCTAATCAAGGAGTTCAACAAGGCTAACCCCGACATCGAGGTGGAGTCGCTCTACTCGGGCAACGCCTGGACCATGCGCGACAAACTGCTGGCCGCAGTGGCCGGGAAGCAACCCCCGGATGTGTCGATGATAGACCAGTTCTGGGCAGCGCAGCTGGCGTCGACCGGCGCGATCATAAAGATGCAGACGCTGATAGATGGGCCCGATGGGATCGACAAGGCTGATGTGAACAAGACTGCCTGGATGACGGCGACCGTGGATAACGAGATATGGACTATGCCGTACGCCATGAGCAACATAGTGCTGTACTACAACAAGGACATGTTCAAGGCTGTTGGGCTCGACCCGAACAAGCCCCCGACCACATGGGGAGAACTGGTCGACTACGCTAAGAAGCTGACGCGGGATGTGAACGGCGACGGCAAGATCGACGAGTGGGGCCTGTCATTCCCGATTCAGGCCGGCACCGGGACCGTCTACTATTACATCACGTTCCTGTGGCAGGCAGGCGGAGAGCTCTACAATGCCGACTATAGCAAAGTGGCGTTCAACAGCCCCGCCGGCGTAGAAGCACTTCAGTTCTGGATGGACCTTGTATATAAGCATAATGTATTGCCTCTGGCGCCTCCTACCGAAGGATTCACAGTGGGCAGGATCGCAATGGAGCTTGCCAGCTCGTCCACGCTCGAGACCAGGCAGGCCAAGTGCAAGTTCCCCATCGGCGTGGCGCATATCCCGTCGGGCAAGCACAAGGTCACAGGAGTCGGCGGCAACAACCTGGCTATATTCAAGAACACCTCTGCTAAGGAGGCTGCCGCCTGGAAGTTCGTGAAGTGGATGAGCAGCCCCGAGATGAACCTCAGGTGGAGCACCATGACCGGTTATACACCACTCCGCGACTCTGTGGTTAACTCGCAAGGCTATAAGGACTACCTCAAGGCCAACCCTGAGGTGGCCACGATGGCAGGGCAGATGTCTTATGCCAGGCCCCGCCCGAACAACGAGACGTACCCCGAGGTATCGCGCATTCTTGGGCTGGCAGTGGAGAAGGCCCTGTTCTCGAAGGCCGATCCCAAGCAGCTTCTGGACGAGGCGGCAGTGGAATCCAACGAGTACATAAAGTCTATCACGGGCAAGTAGAACAAACTTTGTAAAGACAGTGACAGGTACTGGCTGATTGGACAACGTGGTTCCGGGCGCGCCCGGGAGAACCGGGACTGGCGCCCGGAACCATCAATCGGAATTGTGGAAGTGAGAAATGCATGTACTTCGGCACAACAACGATGGTTTTCTACTCGAAGCCCCTTGATGAGGCGATTGCAGCCATATCCAGATGCGGATTTGACTACGCGGAGCTGTGGATGGACCAAGTATGGCGCGAGGCGCCGGAGCGCGCTGAAAGCAGTGTCCGCGCAATGCTCGACAAGCACGGGATGAAGGCTACAGTCCATTGCCCGATCATGGACATCAACATTGCGTCTCCCAACGCCGGAATCAGGAAGGAATCCGTGAAGCAGCTGCTCGATTGTATAGATTTCGCTGGTCAGATCGACGCACGTCTCGTGGTAGTCCACCCCGGCAGGCGGTTTTCTCTCAAGGAGTCAGTCGAGGAGCACTGGGCAGCGCAGGTCGAGGCACTCGGCTGTGCGTTCGACAGAGCAAAGCGTCTGGGCGTGACTCTGGCTCTGGAGAACATGGAGATAGACAAGGAAATAGCGTCGGTTAGGGATTACCCCGACATGCTCAGAGTGATTGATGACTGCGGTGTGCCGGACCTCAAGATTACGCTGGATACCGCGCACATGCGCGATACGCAGGTCATATTGCGGTTCATTGACAAGCTTGGCCCGAGGATCGCTCACGTGCACGTGAGCGACGCCACAGATAAGGCCCTCCACCTCCGAATAGGCGAGGGGTCGTTGGACTTGCCGGCCATAGTGCGAGCTCTCGAAGATCACAGGTTCGCGGGTGTGTATTCACTTGAGACGTACATACCGGGAGACGAAGAGGCTCTGGCGGAGGAGCGGCGGAAGCTGGGTAACCTGTTTGCCGGAGCGTGAATCGGAGGATCGTGCGGAGGGAGGATGGTTTAGATGGCGACTATGAAGGCAGCGGTCCTAGTTGGGCCACGCAGTATCGAGATACAGGAGAGGGAGATACCGTCTGTCGGGCCCAATGAGGTGCTCGTCAATGTGAAGGCCTGCGGGATATGTAGTTTCGAGAGACGTCTCTTCACTGGAGAGAAAGAAGTGCATAGGCTACCCGGTAGTTCCGGGGCACGAGGCGTCTGGCGTGGTTGTGCAGGCGGGAGAGGCTGTGCGGCGACCGCTTGCGCCCGGAACCCGTGTGTCGCTGGACCTTCTGAACAGGTGCGGCGAGTGTGAGTTCTGCCGTACCGGCAGGGGCAATCTGTGTAAGTACATGTACCGCGGCAAGCTGAACGTCCTGGGCGGTTTCGGGCAGTACGTATCGGTGCCGAGCGAGCAGGTATTCGAGATCGGTGAGTCGATCAGTTTCGAGGAGGCGGCCTTGGCTGAGCCGACTGCGTGCGTCATCCATTCGCTGGGCAAGGCGAATGCGCGGTTCGCCGAGACCATGCTGGTGTATGGTGTCGGCCCCATGGGGATGCTCCATGTCATCGTAGGAAAAGCCATGGGTCTCGAAGTGGGCGTGGTAGATCCCGATCCTACCCGTAGAGAGATGGCGCTTTCGCTGGGCGCAAGGTTCGCGGCGGCGTCCGGACCCGATGAGGAGCTCAAGTCTGTCGTAGTCGACGGTTTCGGGGCTTCCCCTGACATCGTTATCGTCACTGCTCCGGCTGTGCAGGCGGCTGAGTCGGCGTGCGCCCTAGCGGGGAATACCTCCAGGATAGTGCTGTTCGGCATGTTCCCCAAAGGCGCAATGATGGATGCGGATCCCAACAAGATACACTACTCAGAATTGCAGATAATGGGCTCGGAAAGCCGTACGCCCCTGGACTTTCACACCGCGGTCTGCGCCATAACCCGAGGCATTGTCGATGTGAAGCCCATGGTCTCGCAAGTCGTGCCGCTCGACCGGGTCGAGCAGGCGCTTTCAGAGGCGCCTTCGGTCGATACGATGCGGGTCGTGCTTTCGCTCAATGACTGATACTTGATAAGCGGAAGGTGTGGTAGTCTTGATAGGCAAGCATATTAGAATGAAATCGCTCATCAACCCGGCGACCGGACGCACCGTAATTGTGGCAATGGACCATGGGCAGATAATCGGGCCTGCACAGGGCCTGGAAAGCCCGCTTGATGCATTCCGGCGTGTCGTTCGCGGCAGGCCGGACGCGATTTTGACCACCCGCGGCATGGTAGAGCACGGCTTCGAGGCGCTAGACTCGGGCGTGGGCCTCATAATCCGGATCACCGGAGGCTTCACAGTCCTCGGAGGCAGGTTCGAAGAGGCCATGATCAGCTCAGCTACGCATGCGCTCAAGCTCGGCGCCACGGGAGTGGCCGTGACTGTCAAGTTCGGCCATGAGCGTGAAGATGAGTTCACG
>DAOTAC010000064.1:0-9608 GCA_035382325.1 Bacillota bacterium
GGTGGAACACGACGAGGAGACCATCAGGTCGGCAGATTACGTTATCGACATAGGTCCTGGCGCCGGCGCCCATGGCGGCGAGGTGATAGCGGCGGGCACTGTTGGCGAAGTCCAGAGGAATCCGGCCTCGCTGACAGGCCAGTACCTTTCAGGAGCTCGCACCATCCCTGTGCCGCCGGCGAGGAGATCGCCCAACGGGAAGTCGCTGGTGATCAAGGGCGCTCGCGAGCATAATCTCAAGAGCCTAGATGTGTCGATACCCTTGGGGCTGTTCGTATGCGTGACGGGCGTTTCCGGATCCGGGAAGAGCACCTTGATCAACGAGATACTCCACGCGCGGCTCGCGCACGACCTGAACCGGGCGCATGCCAGGCCGGGCGCGCACGACGACATACTGGGCATTGAATACCTCGACAAGGTCATCGGCATCGACCAGTCGCCGATAGGTCGGACTCCAAGATCCAACCCGGCCACCTACACCGGTGTGTTCGATCTCATCAGAGAGGTATTTGCCAGAACGACCGAGGCAAGGGCGAAGGGTTACAAGCCCGGCAGGTTCAGTTTCAACGTCAAGGGCGGTCGGTGCGAGGCGTGCCGGGGCGACGGCATCATCAAGATCGAGATGCACTTCCTGCCCGACGTGTACGTTCCATGCGAGGTGTGCCATGGCGCGCGGTACAACAGGGAGACCCTAGACGTGAAGTACAAATCCAAGAGTATCGCAGACGTGCTTGCCATGAAGGTCGAGGAAGCATTGGAGTTTTTCTACAACGTTCCGAGGATCCGGCGCAAGCTGCAGACTCTTTGGGATGTAGGCCTTGGCTATATTCAGCTGGGCCAGCCGGCCACGACTCTTTCAGGGGGCGAAGCCCAGCGCGTGAAACTCGCCACTGAGTTATCACGGCGTACTAACGGCAAGACATTGTATATATTGGACGAGCCCACCACCGGGCTGCATTTTGCGGACGTAGGCAAGCTCCTAGAAGTGCTGCAGAAACTGGTGGACGGGGGCGATACTGTGCTGGTAATCGAGCATAATCTGGATGTCATCAAGACTGCCGACCACATCATAGATCTTGGCCCTGAAGGCGGCGACAGGGGCGGACGCCTGATCGCCGAGGGCACCCCGGAGCAAGTCGCAGCCATTCGCGAGTCATATACAGGGCAATTCCTGGCCGGGATTCTGCGGACTGAGGCAAAATCCGAGCATGGGCTGGAGGCGATGACCGGTGCCGTTGGATGATACCCTTGCCGGCCTTCCCACGTCTCCAGGCGTCTACTTGATGAAGGATGATGCGGGGCAGGTTATCTACGTGGGCAAGGCCATAAACCTCAGAAATCGAGTCCGGTCGTACTTTCAATCATCTCGCAACCATTCGCCTAAGGTTTCGCGAATGGTGGAGCGAATCGCCGACATAGACTACTTGGTCACCGGCTCAGAGCTGGAGGCCCTCATACTCGAGTGCAATCTCATCAAGAAGCACAGGCCGCACTACAATGTCAGGCTTCGCGACGACAAGACGTACCCGTTCATCAGGGTGACTGTGAACGAGCCTTATCCCAGGATCTTCATGACCCGGACAGTCGTGAGGGATGGTTCGCGTTACTTCGGTCCCTACACCGACGTCCCGGCCGTGCGCGAGACGCTACGGATGCTGAAAACCCTCTTCCCGCTAAGGCAGTGTTCGCGGAAGTTCGACCCGGAGTCCCCCGCGCGCCGTCCTTGCCTCAACTTTCACATCCGGCGCTGCCTCGGGCCGTGTAGCGGGCAGGTGGAACCCCGTCTCTACCGAGAGATGGTCGACGAAGTTGTGCTCTTCCTGGAAGGTAGGCAGGCGGACTTGATCGAGAGTCTCCGCAGGCGCATGGAGGCCGCAGCCGACGGCCTCGATTTTGAACAGGCCGCCCGACTTCGCGATCAGATGCGCGCTGTAGAGAAGGTTGTCGAGAAGCAGAGGATCGTCTCCGATGCAGGCGTTGACCAGGATATAATAGCGTTCGCCACCGATCCCTGGGGCGCGTGTGTGCGGGTAATGTTCGTCCGCGACGGCAAGATCGTGGGTAGCCAGCACTTCATGCTGGGCGGCGCCGACGGAGCCGACGACGCCGAGATGCTGTCGGCCTTCATCAAGGAATACTACTCGGAGGACTCTCCGGTTCCCCGGGAATTGCTCCTGCAGGCAGCAATAGACGATGCAGATATCCTAGAAAAGTGGCTGGCCGGTCGTCGCGGGGGGGCCGTGTCGGTTAAGGCGCCGCAGCGTGGCGCCCGTCGCAAGCTGGTGGAACTGGCCGCCCAGAATGCCCGTGAGTACCTCACACGTGCGCGCGCGGCAGAACAGAGCGAGATGCGCACGCGCATGGACGGCCTGGCTGAACTTGCGGCCTACCTGAAGCTGGGTGCGCCTCCCGCCAGGATAGAGTGTTACGACATATCCAATCTGCAGGGCACTGATGCTGTGGGATCTATGATCGTGTTCGAGGAGGGACGTCCGGCAAAGTCGCAATACAGGCGGTACCGTATCCGCCATGTGGATGGACAGGACGATTTCGCCATGATGGGCGAGGTCATTAGGAGGCGACTGGCCCGTGCGACCGGGGAGAACCCTGATCCGCGCTTCGGGCGTCTGCCTGATCTCATTGTTGTGGACGGTGGCAAAGGCCAGCTCAATTCGGCAGGCGCTGCTGTGGATGCCATGGCCCAATCGGCAGGATTACCGAGAGTTCCCGTAGTCAGTCTGGCCGAGAGGAATGAGGAGATCTTCTTGAGAGGCGAATCCGCGCCGCTCATGCTGCCTCGAGAGTCGAAGTCGCTCCGTCTCATGCAGCATATGAGGGATGAGGCGCACAGGTTTGCTGTAGCATACCATCGGGCCCTGAGGGGCAAGAAGGGAATCGCGTCTGAACTTGACCAGGTACCGGGAATAGGCAAGAAGCGGTTGGTGGCCCTGATGAAGAGGTTCGGGTCGCTGGAGGCGCTGGCAAGCGCTTCGGAGGATGAACTCGTCTCAGTCCACGGCATGACGGCCCCGGCAGCCAGGGCCGTGTGGGAGCATCTTCATCCACAGGAGGGAACATAGATGAATGCGCGAATTAGCGGCGGCGCTGCCAAACCGGCGGCCGTGACAGCGACGGTGACAGCGACGGTCGACAGTCGTATCGGCCAGGTGCGGGCTGAGGCAGGCGTCGGAGGGCTCAGGCGAGTCCTGCTTCCCCAAGTGGATACCTCTCGACTGCTGCACTTGCCCTTGCCCGGTCCGATCATTCGTACTCTGGCAGGGGGTGCGCTCACGCCAGCGACACTCCTGTCGAACCTGGGTCTGAATCAGGCGATGATCGGCCCAAAGGAGCTCGCGGCAGGGCCAAACAGAATCTCGCGATCCGGTTCTCGTTGGGCAGGCGCGGATCCCCGGGACGTTCTGACGTCTGTGCTGCATGACCTAAAACTCTTCTTCGACGGCGACCTGGATCCTCGAGGACTCCTCTTTGATTACCCCATTGACCTCACGTGGTGTAGCCACTTCACCCAACAGATCATGACCGGCATGGCTAGTATTCCGCCGGGGACGGTCACGACCTACGGAGCACTGGCGACGGCGGCTCAAAGCCCGCGCGCAGCCCGGGCCGCAGGATCTGTGGTCGGCGCCAACCCCCTGGGGGTAGTAGTGCCGTGCCATCGGGTGATCGGGTCCAACGGGGCCTTGACAGGCTTCGGTGGCGGATTGCCGCTCAAGGTGGCACTGTTGGCCTTGGAAGAGACCGCGGTTACACAAAGTTAATGCACGTATTGACATTATCAACATGTGGCTTTATGATGTGAATTAGGAGCTATGCCGGACGAGGGAGGTGTGCCTTCAATGAAGCGACGTGAGCTTCTAGGCAAATGCCCGGTGTGCGGGGAGGGCCTGGACGTGACCAGGCTTGCATGCAGAAGCTGCGGTACCGCCATAGAGGGGCGGTTTGATACATGTAAGTTCTGTCGACTCACGCCTGAGCACCGCGCGTTCGTGGACGTGTTCATCAAGAACAGGGGAAATATCAAAGAGGTCGAAAAGGAGTTGGGAATATCGTACCCTACCGTCCGCAACAGGCTGGATGCGGTCATAGCCGCGCTGGGCTACAGGGTGGATGAACCTGCGATGGAGAAGGGCGATGACGGTGCTCACCGCAAGGCGATTGTGGAAGCTCTGGCACGCGGCGAGATCAGCGCCGACGACGCGGTTAAGCAACTCCGGGTCAAGTGATCAGGGGAGGACGGAGCAATGAGCGAAGAGCGGAAGATTATCCTGAACCTACTGGCGGAGGGCAGAATCACTGCCGATGAAGCCGAGCAGCTATTAGAGGCATTGGACGAATCCGACCTGTACGGCATGGGCGATTCCGGCACAGTCGATGAGGTTGATCAGGTCGGTCCGGCCGGTCAGGTACACCAGGCTGATCAGGGCGAGTTGGGCAGCCGGCTGGAGGCCCGCGTTGATGTTATCCCGGACGATCTTTCCGAGAGGCTTTCGAAGGCGGTGTCGGAAATGGCCGAGGCCGGCCAGGAGTTGCCCGACAGGCTGGCGCGGATGTTGGGCTCCATGTTTGGCTCGTTCGGCTGGGCGTTCGGCCCCGTCGGAGTCCAGGCCGAGCAGACGTTTGAGTCCGAAATGCCTGCAGATTGCGTCATATCCGTCATCGACTTCGCAACCTCAAACGGCAGTGTCAAGGTGACGGGCTGGGATAGGTCAGGTTACAAAGTAGTCGCTAGGGCAATGGTGAGGGGCGCGGAAACCAAATCCGAGGCGGAGCGTAGGTTGGCTTCGGCGCTTTCGCTTTCGCTTGAGGGCCAAGTGATGCGGCTTGAATGCACCGATGGCACCCTTAGCAACTCGCTCTCCATCGAAGCGTACGTGCCTAGGGCGAATACATATGATGTCAAGGTGAGTTCGCGCAACGGCTCTGCGAAGCTGGAATTGTTGACCGCCGGGTCGGTCGATGTGCGCTCAGCCAACGGGCGCGTCGTACTTGAAGATATTACGGCGGCGAAGGTCACTGCGTCTGCGCGCAATGGATCTGTGACAGCATCCGGGGACCTGGGCGATGCTAGCCTTGAAACAGCCAACGGCTCTGTGAGCGTTGTCTTGTCATACAGGTCCGCCGGAAGGCTCCGGATGAACACCGGGAATGGCAGCGTGCGGCTGAACGTTCCTCGTGATGCCGGCGTAATCTATGAGATCAGCGCACACACGGTCAACGGCTCGGTCAGGACCTCTCTAGAAGGCGCCGAAGTCCGGCGCGAACGGGGTTCTGGGAGAGACGCGGGCCGGACCATGTCTGTGCATACGCGTCCCGGTAGCGCCGTGCCACTGCCCCCCGTTGTTGCGGTGGAAGCCCGCGCGCTCAATGGTTCGGTATCGGTGCACAGCGTCTAGGATGAAGTTTCAGGGGAGGGTTGAGCAGTGGAAGCAGAGAAGAGACAGATTCTTGAGATGGTGCGCGACGGCAAACTGACTGTGGAAGAAGCGCAGAAGATAATGGATGCCATGGAGCAGGGAGACGAAGGCATGCCTCCGGCTACTGCGACTAGACCACCCAGATTTCTGCGTGTTCGGGTGAAAGACGAGGATGGGTCGAAGGTCAACGTCAGTGTGCCGATATCGCTTGTGCGTGTACTGTGGAAGTTTATCCCTCGCGATGCCATGCGCGAGCTGGAAGGGCACAACATCGACATCGACGCCATTCTCGCAGCAGTCAATGAGGGCGCGCAGGGAAACCTGGTCGATGTAGAAGATGAAGACGGAACAAAGGTCGAGATAATCGTGGAGTAGGGCGTTGTACCGAAGGTAGTAGAGGATTCTTGGCAGAATGCTAGAATAATATCAAGATGAATGCAGGCCGACTGGGGGTGTGGGCAGTATGCAGAGGCGTCTGTATAGGTCAGTGCGCGAACGCATGCTTGGGGGCGTTTGCGGCGGAATCGCCGACTATTTGGGAACCGATCCAACACTCATACGTCTAGTATGGGTAGCACTCTCCCTGTTCACCAGAGGGTTCCCTGGAGTCATACTTTACATCGTCGGATGGATCGTGATACCGGAGGAACCCGTTTGATTACTCTGTGGAAGGCTTTGCATTCAGATGGCAGGTAACTACAATGATCGCCCCCATGGCACGATGCCGGGTTGGCTGGTGAAATGGCTCATCAATGCGCTGGCGCTGCTGATAGTGTCGTACGTTCCCTATGGCCGCAGCCAGCTCATACACATCGACGGCGCTGGAGCGGCCCTTGTAGCTGCGATGGTATTGGGCATCGTCAATACATTCATCAGGCCGATATTCATATTCCTCAGCCTGCCGATGCAGTTCGCCACCTTCGGCCTGTTCACTCTGGTCATCAATGCGCTCATGCTCATGCTGGGCGATTGGCTGATGGGTTCCTCGCTTGACCTGCCCGGAGGGCTGTTTGCCGCCATCATTGCCTCCGTCCTGCTCGGCCTGACCGGCGCCGCGCTCAATGCGATCATCCGAGGAGACAAGTAGCCATTGATACGTCTTGTGGCCATCGATCTGGACAATACGTTGCTTCGCTCGGACTTGTCGATTTCTTCTACGAACCGGAACGCTCTGAAGCGGGCCCGCGAAGCCGGAGTCGTGATCGCGATAGCGACGGGCAGGATGTTCCAGACCGCCAGCTTGATACTGTCTGACCTGGGGCCCGACATGCCCGTAGCCGCATACAACGGCGCATTGATCAGGATGCGAGACAGCGGCGAAACGCTGTGCAGCATGCCGATACAACCTGACGATGGCGAACGCGTCGTGAGGTTCCTGTGGGACTTCGACGTTGCGTTTCAGGCATACTTCGACGACCAGCTCTACGTGCCGCGCCTCACATCGGCCTCGGCCTACTACAGCTCCAGGTACGGCGCGGCGGTGCATGTTCTGAGCGATATCGACGAATTTGCGAGGCGGCCGTCGCTGAAGTACTTGATCATCGAAGATCCCGGGAGGATCGACTCGGTGCGGCAGGCGCTTGAAGGGGTCATCGGGCCTAACCTGCGCACCATGAGGTCACAGCCTGGGATGCTTGAGATAGTTGATTCGCGTGTGTCGAAAGGGCGGGCACTCCGTCATCTTGCCAGTCACTTTAGCATAGATATCGCTCACACGATGGCCATCGGCGACTCGGAGAATGATATCGACATGTTGCGCGAGGCGGCGATCGGAGTTGCCGTGTCAGGCGCCGACCACGACGTGAAGGCAGTTGCCGACTATGTGGTGGCTTCGAATGACAATGACGGTGTGGCGGAGGCCCTCGACATGTTCGTATCGTGCTGAGTCGGCCTGATTCGATTCCGTTGGGGAGTGACTGGATTGACCGCGCTGAGCTTTCCCGATGTGACTCCGATGCAGGTTCTGACCACTATTGCCGACGTGGCGATAGTGGCTTTCCTCGTCTATCAGGTTATGACGCTCTTCAAGGGCACTCAGGCAGTGTCGCTAATCAAGGGACTGGCGATTCTGTTTGCTGCCAATGCTGTTGCTGGGTTGCTCAAATTGGACGCTCTGCACTGGCTGCTCAGGCAAGTGACAACCATGGCGTTCGTGGGAATCCCCATTGTCTTTCAGCCTGAGATCCGCAAAGGCTTGGATCGGCTTGGGCGCGGTCGGCTGTTTGGCACGCCCATGAGCGCCATCGGCCCTGAGGAGACTCGCAGGGTGTTAGCTGAAGTGTGTAGGGCCGCCGAGGCGATGTCGCGGGAGTACACCGGGTCCTTGATCGTCATGGAAAGAGAGACCGGCGTGGGTGATGTAGCCGAATCAGGAGTGAAGCTGGACGCGCACGTCTCCGCAGAGATATTGCTGAACATCTTCACCCCTCATACACCTCTCCACGACGGGGCGGCTGTGATCCGCGGAAATCGGATAGTAGCTGCGGCTTGTATCTTGCCGCTCACGGATAGGCGTGCTCCTGGGCGCAAGGTCGGCACCAGGCACCGTGCGGCGCTGGGCATCAGTGAACGTAGCGATGCGGTAGTTGTGGTCGTGTCGGAAGAGACAGGGGCGATCTCTTTGGCGAGCGGCGGTGAGCTCGCTCGCGATCTTGCGCCCGCGGAGCTTCGAGGGCGGCTTGATATGCTTTTCGATGTCAATGGCAAAGAGGGCAAGTTCTGGCGGATAAGGGGCGCAGGGCGATGACATCGACTGCAAGGGGCTGGAGAGAGATATCCATGAGGGCTCTCGCGCTCGGCCTGGCGGCAGTGATATGGGTAGTTGCCGGCAGTGAGAAGAGCCGCATAGCGTCTACACCCACATTTGAGGTCATCCGAGATGCCAGAATCGTTGTCAAGAATGTTCCCCAGAGTATGGTAGTGACTGAGGTCCCGTCCTCTGTTACAGTGCGGCTGAGGGGAACTAGGGGGCTCGAAACCACGGCGGGCGACGCTGAGATTATCGCCGTGGTCAATATGGCGGGTGTGACTCCCGGGCAACATCTGCTGGCTGCCGAGCCCTTGCCCCCTTCCGGGCTGGAAGTCGTAAGGTCCGGCCCTATCATGGTAGGTGTGACAGTGGAGGAATTGGTGTCCGCTGAATTCGAGGTGGAAGCGGTCATCGCGGCGAGCCTGGCGCCCGAGGGCATGGCAATAGCGAACACGGCGCCGCCTGTGGTGCGCGTGGAAGGCCCGAAAGAGGCAGTGGGCAGTGTATCGCGTGTTGTGGCGCTCGCTCTGAGCCGAGTGGAAGAGGCGCCGGCAGAGGGTGAGGGACAGGGCGAAGACAGGGCAGAGGGCCAAGCGCCGCCTGCAGGCTTGATGGCGGAGACCCAATCGGGAGCGGTCGCTGTACTGCTGGCATTGGACGATAATGGCGAGGTTGTACAGGGCGTGGAGGTGTATCCGGGGGCTGTGTTGGTACGCTGGTAATCTCGCTGAGTGCCCTACATGGAGTGGAGGTCGAATTGTGCAGTGGGTGTGCTTTTTGGAACTGACGGGGTGAGGGAAGTTGCCAATACCCGACTAACACCTGAGCTTGCATTCAGGCTGGGCAGGGCAGGCGCCGCGATTGCTCGGAGTCACAATAATGGCAGGCCGCTTTTGGTAGTGGGCGGCGATACGCGAAGGTCCACCGGCATGCTGGAGGCGGCCGTAGTGGCCGGCATCACTTCCGCTGGTGCCGATGCAGCCCTGGCAGGGGTAATACCCACACCGGCCGTGGCGTATCTCACAGGCGCACTGGGTGCTGACGCGGGCGTGGTGGTCTCGGCCTCTCACAACCCTGCGGAGTACAATGGCATCAAGTTCTTCGGCCCTGACGGGTTCAAGCTAGCCGACGAACTGGAGGACACGATCGAGGCTGGGGCCCTAGCAGCAGGAGGCGGCGACATGGGCGCGGCGACCTGGAGAGAGGCCGATGGCCTTCCACGCCCGCATGGGACCGGCGTGGGGGTCGTAAGCGACATAGTCGATGCTGTAGATATGTACGTTCGGTTCGCTGTGGGCGCCACCCGGCGCAGGCTGGACGGGCTACATGTAGTGATCGATTGCGCAAATGGTGCCTCCTTTCGCACCTCTCCCGCGGCCTTTCGGGCGTTGGGCGCCAGGACGACCGTGATCAATGATTCCCCG
>DAOTAC010000065.1:0-9538 GCA_035382325.1 Bacillota bacterium
AGGACCGAGACCACCAATACTAGGGACTTTCTCAACAACTGCCTCTCCTCCTCACTGGTAAGTATGCCAGGGGGGGCCAACCGAACACGTGTGCCAGCGCCCCCCGGGTATTGAGGAGAATTATACAGGCGCAGCGTATGAGTGTCAAGTGCGAAAACCGGCTTTGTTATGCGTCTGTGATAATGTCACCCACGAACAAGGTCATCAGCGTGAAGCCTTGGACAGTCCATAGGCCACGTCAATGATGGTATCTTCCTGCCCACCTACTATCCTGTGCCGCCCGAGTTCCACAAGGATGTCCCGCGAGTCGACACCGAACCTTTCGGCGGCTCGATGGGTATGGAGCAGGAAGCTCGAGTACACTCCTGCATACCCCAGCATTAGGCTGGCGTTGGATACCTGCTGAGGGCGATGCATGAGCGGCTCCACTACTTGCTCTGCTGCGTCCATTGCCTTATAGAAGTCCATACCAGTGTCGTAGCCGGCTCTGTCGAGCACTCCCGCCAGCACTTCAGTTGGGGAGTTGCCGGCCCCTCCACCCAACCCGCGCAGAGTAGCATCAACATACGTGGCTCCGGATTCGATTGCAGCCAGCGTGTTTCCAATTGCCAGCATGAGGTTGTTGTGTGCGTGGAATCCCACGTCCACACCGAGGTTCTCCTTCACCAGTCCCACTCGCGCCCGCACATCTTCCGGGAGCATGGCGCCGGCTGAATCGGCCACGTAGACTACTTCGGCTCCATAGCTCTCCATCAGCTTCGCCTGTTCCAGCAACTTCTCGGGTGAAACCATATGGCTCATCATCAGGAAACCGATGGATCTCATTCCTAGATCCCGGGCGAGCTTGATGTGCTGTTCACCTATGTCGGCCTCAGTTGCGTGCGTGGCCACCCTGACTGCCGCTGCTCCATGGTCCCTAGCCATCTTGAGGTCTTCCTGGGTCCCTATGCCGGGCAGCAGCAACACTGCGAGTTGCGAATTTACTATAGCTCCGGCAACTGCCTCTAGGTACTCCTCATCTGACGCCGCAGCAAATCCGTATTGCACCGATGATCCCCCGAGCCCGTCTCCGTGGCTAACCTCGATCATCTCCACCTTCGCAGCATCAAGCGCAGCTGCTATGCTTCGAGCCTGGTTCGGCGTGAACTGGTGACTCACAGCATGCATTCCGTCTCGCAAAGTTGTGTCGACTATGTGAATACGCTTGCGTATCGTCATGCCTTGCAGTCTCCCTTCTGCAGGAGGTTCTCTGCCAACCTCTCGCCCACAGCACAAGCCGCAGCGGTCATGATATCGAGGTTCCCCGAGTATGTCGGCAGATAATCGCCTGCTCCGACCACCTCGACCATGACTGTGACTTTGTCATCCTCAACCAGCGGATCGAACTTGAGCCTGTATCCGGGGACATAAGACTGCACCGTCGCCACCATCTCGCGCACTGAAGCCCTGATCTGCTCGCCGTCGGGGTCATCCACAATGGCATAGACCGTGTCTCGCATTATGATTGGCGGTTCAGCAGGATTAAGGATGACTATGGCCTTGCCCTTCTCCGCTCCGCCAACAACGCATATCGCCCTAGCGGTGGTTTCAGTGAACTCGTCTATATTCTGCCTCGTGCCTGGCCCGGCGCTCTTGCTCGCTATCGTTGCGACTATCTCTGCATACCTCACCCTAGCAACTCTGCTTATCGCAGCCACAATTGGCACAGTAGCCTGTCCTCCACACGTGACCATATTCACGTTACGAGTGTTCACGTGTACCTGGGCGTTTACCGCAGGGACCACGAATGGCCCCACAGATGCCGGTGTGAGATCTACAGCGAATTTGCCCGCGCGCTCCAGGAGCGGAGCGTGCTCTAGGTGCACCTTTGCACTGGTAGCATCAAAAACAATCGCTATCTCCGGATCGTCCAGGACCGGTCCGATTCCGTCGGATGTAGTTCCGATGCCGAGCTGCTTGGCGCGGCTAAGACCGTCTGACGTGGGGACTATGCCCGACATCATTCGCAGCTCCATGCGCCTGCTTCGAAGTACCTTGTACATAAGGTCGGTCCCGATGTTCCCGGGGCCGACAATTGCGACTCCTACTCTGTCCAAAGCATTAGCCTCCCAAAGAGATCTCACCTATCGGAAGCGTGCCGTGACAGCCCCCAGATGATCAAACTCGGCGCACACGATGTCGCCTGGCGACACTGGCACTGCGGCAGTAATCGCCCCTGAAAGCACCACCTCGCCGGCTCTAAGGCCCACTCCGAACTGAGCCAGCTGATTGGCGAGCCATGCCACGGCCGAGGCAGGGTGGCCAAGCACGGCGGCGCCCGCTCCCGTCGAGGCGATCTCGCCATTCTTGCGCAGTATCATCCCAATCAGCCGCAGGTCAAGATCGCGAGTGCCAACCAGTTTGCCGCCGAGCACCAGGCGTGCACTTGATGCGTTGTCGGCCACTGTGTCTTGAATGCGTATCTTCCAGTTTTCCACCCTCGAATCCACAATCTCGATGCATGCCATCACAGCGTCGGTCGCCCGTAACACATCGGGCACCGTGATACCAGGACCGTGAAGATCCGTGCGAAGAATGAACGCTATCTCGCCCTCGGCCTTGGGCTGTATGAGTTCAGATGAGTCTACAGGCTCGAACTCGTCCACCACCATGGAACTAAGCAAGATGCCGTAGTCAGGCTGGGAGACGCCCAGAAGCGTCTGCATTGGCTTGCTCGTGAGTCCTATCTTCTTGCCCACTATCTTTTCGCCGGACCGCATCTTCCTACGTATCGTCTCCGTCTGAACCGCGTACGCGTCTTCAATGGTCATCTGGGGCAAATCCGCCGTGATCTGCGCGATGGGTCGTCGCTGCAGCTCGGCATCGATCAGTTGGGTCGATAGGGTTCGGATCATCTCCTGACTAAGTCGTGCGCAGCAGGCGATACCCTCACGATCCAGACTGTCCATTTCAGGTCTCCTCCTCGCTCCTTTGTCCTGCCATGTTGACTCTATCGCCGTCCTCCCAGCTGCCTCGAGAGTCGCTCTGTCGCCTCCCTGACTGCAAGAGCCATCTCTCTCATCCTTGTCTCATCCATGCGCAACGCGGGCCCAGAGAGGCTGATGGCCGCGACAGGCCGCCCGGTATGGTCTTTTACTACAGCCGACACACACCTGACGCTCTCGTCAAACTCCCCGTAGTCCTCGGCGTAACCCTGCTCCCTGATCTTCCTGAGTGACCCCTTAAGGAGTTCCATGTCAGTCATGGTACTGCTAGTAAAGGCTTTCAGCTGCTTGCCTTTGTACAGCTCGTGTACTTCGTCATCGGACATCTCGGCCAAAAGCGCTTTGCCAACCCCTGTGCAGTAACACGGGAGCCTTGTGCCCACTTTCGAAGCTATCCGCACCGACCGAGCCGACTCTCTCTTTTCCACGTACACGACATCGGGCCCGTTTCGCACTACGAGATGGCAGGTCTCCTCGTACTTATCCACGAGTGATTCCATAATAGGGGCGGCCAGGGATTGGAAGTCCATTTCTTCGATTATCCTGTGGCCCATCTCGAACAGACGTATGCCTAACTGGTATTTCCCAGTGGAAGCAACCTGCTCGACCAGGCCACGTTGTGCAAGCGTGTTCAAGATTCCGTACACAGTGCTCTTGTGCAAACCGAGCTCTCGTGCGAGATCGCTCACCCCAAGCTCGCCTTTTCTGCGTTCAAAAGCTTCAAGAATATCTACAGCACGCATGACTGACTGCACGATGTTATCTTGTTTTCCCCGACCGCCCACTACTGTACCCTCCGCTACGTTAGTTACCGATGATCCATGAAAGCCAGGCTCCGCTCAAGTTCCTCACATCCGCGAATCCACGTTGGGTAAGAATGCGTGACGCAATATACGACCTGATCCCTGTCCTGCAGTACACCACTGTAGTTCGGGCTGGATCAAGCTCACTCAGCCTGCGCCGGAGTTCATGCAGGGGGATGTGCACCGCACCCGGAATCATACCTCGGCGGGCCTCCTCATCGGTCCTCACGTCCACCAGCTGCAAGCCTGGATCGCCAAGGATCTGCCTCAGGCCGCACGAAGTGATATTGCGCACTTCTCCTCTTACGATATTGGCTGCCGCCATCCCTGCCATGACCTCGGGCCCCTTGGCCGACGAGAACTGAGGCGCATAGGCAAGATCCAACTGCTCCAGGTCGAATACGGTTAGGCCTGCGTATATCGCTGTTGCGAATACGTCTATACGCTTGTCTACCCCGCTCTCTCCGGCGACCTGCGCTCCGAGCAGTCGCCCTGTGTCCGGCTCGACCGTCAGCTTTATGTGAAGCTCTGTGCTGCCGGGGTAGCATCCGGCGTGGTCACGCGCATAGTTGTCGGATACGAAATGCGCCTTGTTCGCCCGTTCCGCGTCACGCTCTGAAAGCCCAGTTTTCGCCACCGTCATCCGCCCGACGCGCACTATACATGTTCCCAGAGCCCCGCGGAAGACGTAATCGGCGCCGGCAGCGTTGGCTCCGGCCACCCTTCCTTGCTTGTTGGCAGGCCCGGCAAGCAGGCTTAGGACGCGCCTGCCTGTCAGCAACTCTTCACTTTCGACACAGTCGCCCGCTGCATATATGTCAGCGTCGCTGGTCTGCATCCGGTCGTTCACAACGATTCCACCGGCTACCCCAATATCAAGCCCTGCCGCCACAGGCAAACTCACGTCGGGCCTCATTCCTGCCGCTATCATCACAAGCGAACACGGTACCCTCGTACCGCTCGCCAGCACAGCACCTGTCACCCGGTCTCCGTCCACATCCAACCCGACCACCGTGTCGCCCAGAATCACTCTGACTCCCAGCCTGCCCAGCTCACCCAGCAAGTGGTTGGAGAACTCCGAGTCGACGATAGGCATCACCTGAGGCAACCTCTCCACAAGCGTCACGGCCACGCCCCGCATTGTGAGCGCTTCAGTGACCTCGAGCCCGATGAACCCTCCTCCGATCACCAACGCCTGCTGCGGTTCATCATCGCGCAGGCACGCGCAAGCTGCATCTACATCCGGCACTGTTGTTAGGGTGAACACATTGCGTATGCCATCTCGCAGGCCTTCGATGCTGGGCACAAAAGGCTGGCTTCCAGTTGCCAGAATCAAGCGATCGTAACTATCGACGAACACCTTGCCGCCCTGAATGTCGCGGACGGTGACCGTCTTGTTCTTCCTGTTGATCTCCTCAACACTATGCCACGGATGGACATCAACATTGAACCAACCGTCGAAACGAGAGAATGGAACGACAAACAGATCCTCTCGTTTCTCTATCTCGCCTCCTAGAAAGAAGGGGAGCCCGCAGTTGGCGTATGACAAGTGCGGCCCTTTGTCATATATCAAAATCTCCGCATCTTCGTTGATTCTGCGTGCCTTCACAGCCGCGCTGGCGCCCCCGGCGCCACCGCCGACGACGACGATTCTCATGGCAAACCTTCCCTCAGGCGGCGGGATGCGCCCCCCAAACCGGGACGCTCCCCGCTCGCCGCAGACGATTTCACTGACTAGCCATGCAGCTCTTTCATCTGTTCTAGAGTCCTCGGGTCATCCAGTATGTCCAGTATATACCCTACAGCCCAGCCCGCCGCCAGTGCAATAGTACACCTGTCTTTGCACAGGCATCCTCTTGCCCTTTCTTCTTTGGCGAACTCGGCCTTGGCAACCGGATTCCACGAGTCCCACCACTTGCCCCACCGATTCCACGTTACGTCGCGGCAGCGCAGTCCGCCATATTCATGCATGAACTGCTTCCCAATGGTCTCTGCCACGTTATCAAAGGCGATCCACCGGTTCATCTTGTCCTCAAGCTGCTCTTTGCGCCCGACTCCGGAAGCCAGGCTTATCGCGAAAGCCGTGCCGGCCAGCGCCCCGCACGTACCCCCGCCCAGGTTGCCGGTTCCGCCTGATAGCCCAATGAGTCCTTTGAATATCTCGTCTTGCTCCTCTTTGGAGACTAGCTCAACGCCTTCCTCCCTGAGGGCGTCCAATGTGGCGCTGAAGCTGGATTGTGCGCAACCCCAGTACTTGGTGGTGTACTGCGCTGCGAGTTCTCTTGCGCGCCGCATGCATCTTACTTTGTCAGCCACGTCGATCTCCCTCTCTCTCGGCTTTCTCGGCGATTCTTGGTGTGCAACTTCTACTTCTCGTGTTCCGAAATGACCCATGTGAGGTCTTTAGGATTGTGCACCATGTCCCATATGCGCTCTGCGGCCCATCCCGCTCCATTCGCAATGGTGCACGCTCCAGGTGTCTGACAATTGTGCTTGCTCGCGCATCCGAAGAGTTCCTTGTTCCTGCCGGGAACGCGTGAATCGAACGCCATACCGAATATCCTGAGCTGAATATCGCGACAGACAATCGAGCCGTACTTCTCAATGAACCTGTTGGCCACGCCGTCAGCCACGTTGTAGTAGGCGATCCATCTCATGCCCTTGCCCTGCTGCTCGGTGAGCTCTCTGGTGATATTGCATGCCAAGCTAACCGCGAAAGAGGACCCCGTCACGGCGCCACATGTGCCCGTGTTCATGTTTCCAAGTCCTCCGGTGAGCCCGACGAGTCCTTTGAACATGATGTCTTCTACCTCAGGGGTGACGAGTTCTATGCCGAACTCACGGAGGGCGTCGACTGTAGCTGCGAATGAGCCATGCGCGCATCCAACCAGAGTGGTCTGGTATTCCACAGCAAGCTCTCTTGCCCTTTGGATGCACTTCTCCTTGTTGCCATTACTATCCATGATTGTCCACTTCCCCTCAGTACTAGTCCTGTTCTCGAAATACCGCACCGGTGCTGGCAGATGTAGCAAGCCTCGAATACGCGTTCAGATAGCCCTTTTTCACCCTCGGTGTCGGGGGTCTCCATGCATCGAGCCTGGCCTGAAGTTCACTATCGGGTATCAGCAGGTTGAGTTTCTTCCCCGGGATGTCTACCTCGATCGTGTCGCCCTCCCGAACGACCGCGATCGGTCCGCCCGCCATGGCCTCAGGAGAGATGTGGCCGATAGCGATGCCCCTGGTAGCGCCGGAAAACCGACCGTCGGTTATGAGCGCTACGTCCTTGCCCAATCCCAGCCCGACCAAGGCGGCCGTCGCCATCTGCATCTCCCGCATTCCGGGTCCCCCCATCGGGCCCTCGTAGCGAATCACAACAACGTCTCCCTTGTTGATCCTATGTCCGAAGATGGCTTCCTCGGCCACCTCTTCCGAGTCGAAGACCCTGGCCGGTCCCTTATGGTACCACGCTTCTTGAGCCACCGCGCTCCGCTTAACTACGGCGCACTCGGGGGCCAAGTTGCCTCGCAGCACCGCAATGCCGCCCTGCGCATGGTAGGGATTGTCAACGGGCCTGATTACATCGGGTCTGCGCACCGCGGCGCTTGCAGCAATGCCCCCGATGCTTATCCCGAGCACGGTACGTGCATCCTCATGTATGAGCCCCAGCTGAGCAAGTTCCTTCATCACCGCCGGTACCCCTCCGGCTTCGTATAGATCTTGAAGGTGGTGCGGTCCGGCCGGGCTCATGTTGCACAGATGCGGAGTCTTCTCGCTCAGCTCGTCGAACAGGTCAAGGTCGATGTGTATGCCCAGTTCATGGGCGATCGCCGGAAGATGTAAGACCGTATTTGTGGAGCCACCTAATGCCATGTCGACCGCGATGGCGTTCTCGAATGCTTCCCGAGTCATTATGGACGACGGCCTGACGCCCGAGCGCAGCAAGTCGACTATCCTCATGCCGGCAATCTTGGCAAGTCGGATTCTCTCGGCGTACACAGCCGGAACAGTGCCGT
Source organism: Bacillota bacterium (assembly GCA_035382325.1). Taxonomy (GTDB): domain Bacteria; phylum Bacillota; class DTU025; order DTU025; family DTU025; genus UBA5389. The sequence goes on from DAOTAC010000065.1 coordinate 7,801, forward strand.
TGCCCGGCAGGCCCATCCCCAATGCCTCAGTGACGCAGTTCATGGTGTTGGCGGTAAACATGCCGGCACACGATCCGACAGTAGGACAGCCTCTGTTCTCGTACTCCAGAAGCTCACCGTCGTCGATTCTGCCGGCGGCATATGCTCCCTGCGCTTCGCCTACTCTGCTCACGTCGATGTCTTCGCCGCACAGCCTGCCGGCGAGCATCGGACCGCCGCTAATCACGATTGACGGTATGTCGAGCCTGGCAGCGGCCATGAGCATTCCTGGCACGACCTTGTCGCAATTGGGTATCAGAACAAGTGCATCTAGCTGATGAGCGCAGGCCATGATCTCAACAGAGTCGGCTATATGCTCCCTGCTGGGCAAAGGGTATCTCATGCCTCCGTGCCCCATAGCCAAGCCGTCGCACACGGCGATCACCGGGAATTCCACCGGAGTCCCGCCTGCCATCCGTATCCCCGACTTGACGGCCTCTGCGATCTGATCCAGGTGTTTGTGGCCGGGCACTATCTCATTCTGCGAGTTGGCCACCCCCACGAGCGGACGAGCTAGCTCCTCATCGGTGTAGCCATTCGCCTTGAGCAAGGATCTGTGCCATGCTCTGTGGTAGCCCTTCCTGATCTCATCGCTCTGCATTTCATGACCTCCGTTCAATCGGGCCCGACCGGCCTAATCCCGGGAGCCCCAACCGGTTCCTATAGCGCCGGGAAGAGAACCTGCCCGATGACAATGAATACCATCGCAACAACCGCCACTATGGTGCACGCGAGAGTGTAAGTCTTGAGTCCGCCCGAGGTGGTGAGTCCAGCTGTTTTGGCAGTGACCCAGAAACCGGAGTCGTTTATGTGGCCAAGGGCGATTCCGCCGGCAGATGCGGCCATCGCTACCCACAATCCGCCGCTTCCCGTCTGCTGCAACATCGGCGCTATGAGGCCGGCGGTGGTAATCATCGCAACGGTCCCCGACCCCTGCGCGAGCTTGATGAGGACAGCCACTATGAAGGCCAACACCACTGGCGCAAGCCTGAGCGACTTGCTCGCAGCTACCATCACGTTGCCAATGTCGGTCTTGCCCAAGACCGCACCGAGCGATCCGCCTGCGCCCGTAATCACCAACACAACACCTGACGCGGCCAATGCCTTGCTGATGGATTTGTCAATCTGGTCATGGCTTACCCGAGTTGAGGCTAGCACGTATGCGGCAATGGTGCCCGCAAGCATAGCCACGGTCCGGTCGGATAAGAATTTGACCGCGGCTGGGACTTCTTTGCCGTAGATCGCCTGGCTTACGGTGCCGATCAAAATGAACACTACTGGAAGAGCTATCGGGAGGATGGAAGCGACAAAGCCCGGCAGTTTGCTGGAATCAAACGATGCGCTTCCGGCATCGGCTGCTATGTCGACGTCGACATCCTTAGCGGGGTTCCAGAATCCCGGCCTGTCGACGAAGAAGACCTTGTACACCAGAACTGATGCTATAAGTATGGGAATGCCAATCACGATGCCTACGCCTATCATCGTGCCCAGGGGAACATTGAGGATCGCCGCCGAGGCCAAAGGTCCTGGCGTCGGAGGAACGAAGCAGTGAGCTATTCCGGCGCCCACCACGAGAGCGCCAACATAGTATTCGAACTTCATCTTGGTCATCTGCGATAGGCTAGCCGCCAGTGGCACGAGAATCACGAAGACCACGTCGTAGAAGACCGGAATGGACACTAGAAAGCCTGTTAACGCC
>DAOTAC010000066.1:0-9172 GCA_035382325.1 Bacillota bacterium
CAGGGCGGAACCAACCTGTCGGGCGGACAGAAGCAGCGCATCGCCATCGCCCGAGCACTCGTCAAAAGGCCGAAGGTATACGTCTTCGACGACAGCTTCTCCGCGCTGGACTTTGCCACAGACGCCCGCCTGCGCGCCGCGCTCACAAGCGAGGTGCGCGATACCGGCGCGACCGTCCTGATAGTCGCCCAACGCGTCAGCACCATCATGAACGCAGACCGCATCATCGTGCTCGACAAGGGCGTGATCGTAGGGATGGGCACACACGAAGAACTGATGGAACACTGCGCGGTCTACCGCGAGATCGTGTTTTCGCAGCTTGCAGAGGAGGAAGTCGCATGAACAAGGAAACACAGTCAGCACGGTTCGCGCAGCAGTCTGTCCAGTCGCCCGCGGAGCCAGGTATGCGGGGCATGGGCCCAGGCGGGCGTCCAGGCGGGCGTGGCCATGGCCCTATGGGCGCAATGATGCCCACTGAGAAGGCCAAGGACTTCAAAGGGTCGCTCAGGAGGCTCGCCGGCTACCTCAAGCCGCACAAAAATCAGGTCGCCGCCGTGATGGTTATGGCCCTGATCAGCGTGGGCCTCTCTATCGTCGGGCCCAAGATCCTGGGGCGGGCGACCAACCTTCTCTTTGAAGGAGTAATCGGCAAGCAACTTCCCCCGGGCCTCACCAAGGAGTCCATCATCGCCATGCTCAAGGCGGTCGGTAAGGACCGGATGGCCGACATGGTGTCGGGGATGAATATCGTGCCCGGCCGCGGCGTCGATTTCGCCGCCATTGGGCGTGTGCTGCTTACCCTAGCCGGCGTGTACCTTGCGAGCGCCCTATTCGGCTGGATGCAGCATTACATCATGGCGGGCGTTTCACAGCGTACTGTGTATGGCCTGCGCAAAGAGGCCGACGCAAAGCTTGCGCGTCTCCCGCTCAAGTACTATGACAGTAACACTCGCGGTGAGATCCTGAGCCGCCTGACCAACGACATCGACAACATCGCAAGTTCGTTGCAGCAGAGCCTGAACCAGCTCACGACAGCGGCGTTCACAGTCATCGGCGTGCTCATCATGATGTTCTCCATCAGCCCTCTGCTTGCCGCAATCGCATTGGCCACACTGCCCCTTAGCGTCCTAGTTACGCTCATGATCGCCAAGCGCTCCCAGAAGCAATTTGCCGCTCAGTGGGAGAGCACCGGCGCTCTCAACAGCCACATAGAGGAGATGTACACCGGCCACAACATAGTCAAGGTATTCAACAGGCAGCAGACGGCCGTCGACGCGTTCGATAAGGAAAACGAGCGCCTGTTCCAGGCGGGCTTCAAAGCACACTTCATATCCAGCACCATCCAGCCGGGTATGCAGTTCATCAATAACCTGAACTACGTGGCGGTGTGCGTCATCGGAGGCATGAAGGTGGCAAGCGGCGCCCTTTCACTCGGCGATGTGCAGGCCTTCATCCAATACTCAAGGCAGTTTACGCAGCCCATTGTCCAGACCGCCAGCATCATGAACATCCTTCAGTCCACGGTGGCCTCAGCCGAGCGCGTATTCCAACTCCTCGATGAGCAGGAGGAGGTCCCCGACACCGCCAACCCGGTCAAGCTCGAACATGTGGCAGGGCATGTCGTGTTCGACAACGTGTCGTTCAAGTACAAGGCTGAGACACCCCTCATCGAACACATGCACCTGGACGTTCAGCCCGGTCAGACTGTAGCCATAGTCGGCCCAACGGGCGCAGGCAAGACAACCCTGGTCAACCTGCTCATGCGCTTCTATGAGATAGACGAGGGCAGCATAACCATCGACGGCGTAGACATCCGGCGCATGACCCGGAATAGCCTGCGAAGTCTATTCGGAATGGTGCTCCAGGACACCTGGCTATTTGCCGGGACAATCCGTGACAACATCGCGTACGGTCGCGAAAACGCCTCCGAGCAGGAGATAATGGCGGCAGCCAGGGCGGCCTACGTCGACCACTTCGTACGCACCCTGCCTGACGGGTACAACACTAAGCTAGACGACGATGCGTCCAACATATCGCAGGGGCAGAAGCAGTTGCTGACCATTGCCCGGGCTTTCCTGGCCGATCCTGAGATACTCATTCTAGACGAGGCCACAAGCTCGGTCGACACCCGCACCGAAGTGCTTATACAGGAGGCTATGTCGGAACTGATGAAAGACCGCACCAGCTTCGTCATCGCCCACCGGCTATCAACGATTCGCAACGCCGATACCATCCTGGTCATGGACAACGGCAGCATCGTTGAGCAGGGCAACCACAAGGCTCTCATGGCCAAGCGCGGGTTCTACTACGATCTCTACAATAGCCAGTTTGCCGGGGCGTATGACGAGGCGGTGTAATCAGTCACTCACCCGCCTCAGCGACCACGTGAGGGTGTTCCTGACGGTGCAAGTCACGCTGCCGTCGGGCGATGTAACCGGGTCATCGTACCACGAATCGGAGCCCTGGAGCGTCGGAGCGTCGGGGTCGAATGGTTTCCACATTGACCGGAAGTGGTCGTAACTACTCACAAGTTTCGTCGCTGGGATGGTTGCCGCGGAGCTGACGGAGGAATCGTTGATATCGAACTTGTCGGTCCACTTGGAGGTTCCGTCGCAGCTCTCGGACGTATGCTTGATGGCTCCGCCCATGGATAGACCGAAACCCCAGGGGCTTGGCTGCACGGCCCGCGTGCCGAGCACCACAGTGTACTCCGGCCCAGCGCCGCGGTGGTCGACACGAAGCTCGATATTTGCCGACCCCTGGTTCGCGTCCGACATCGCGCCATTGTACTCACACGTGCCGGTCAGTTTGCGTGGTCCTGACCTGCATTCGGCTATGGATTCATGGACACTGTCGCCTGCGATGTTGGCCGCTACCATGTAGGCAAAACTGCCAGACCCAAGTCCTTCATCGTTCAGGCGGATACCATTCACCGTGACCTCCTCCGTCCACTTGCTGCGGCCCTTGTCGCTTACAAACCAGCCCTCGTGGAGCCTGCTTGGGCCTGGACGCTCGGCACTCCAGGCGGCAGTGATCTCCCTTTGAAGAGTAATGCTTCCCACCCAGTTGGTGGGCTTGTGCCTCTCAATCTGAACGGTCCGCCAGGCGCTGACTGCTCTGCGTATTTCGTCTCCGAGGGGACGGACTATGGCCATATCGAATGGGTTGAGCGAAAATCCTTTGGACAGGCCCATGGGCACGTCTATCTCGATAGAGCCCTCCGCAATCTCGCGTATGCCGCCCAAGGGCTGATCCAGCTTCGGATAGAGGAATATGGTGGCCATACCGTTCTCATTGGTCCTCTTGATCCAGGCAGGGATGGCAGTATCGAAGCATTCCAGAGGAACCTCCAGGTAGCACGTGAGCGATTTCGGGAACCGGAATCTCACAGCCACGCCGGCCAGCCGATCGCCCTTCTTGGGCAGGCCAGAGCCGAGCCACCTCCGCACGGAGGGCAAGGGAATCCTGCCTTCCACGTCATCCTGGTATGATACGGTAACGTCAATGCGGATTCGCCTGTCGCCCCGGCGCTCGAGCGGCGACTGCCTGAGATGGATCGCTTGAGGCGCATCCATCGGTTCATACTGAATCTCCACATCCAGTCGAGCGCCCATCATCAACAGAAAGGTGTGCATCGAGTCCAGAAGATTATTGACGGCTCCTGTCACCTTGGCTGCAGGCCCTATGATGCTTGCAGTTTCCTGGTCGAGCGCTGTGAGCCCCGCACTGATACTGGTCGGTACCAACGTGTCTCCGAGCGACGGCACCCCGCCGCCCTGCATGCCTCCCTGTTCGGCGTCGGCGGGCGGCCCGCCCGCGGCGCACAGGACACACAGAGTGAGCGCTGCAATCACGATAGCGCCGGCTCTGCGCCTCATCTGCGACCACCTCCAAGCAGCGACAGATCGGGGCGCACAGCCCCCGCGATATCCATGCTGATCAGCCATACCTGTACCGGGTCGAGGACAAGGCGGCTCATAGGTTTCTCATCGAGGCTTATGGCAAGCCCCGCCATAGGCGGCGCTTCGCCTTCCTGTTCAGCCTGGCGCCGGCGCTCGGCGCTGTCGATCAGCTCCTCACCTGATTCGAGATTGCGCTGTGCCACGTCGGCAGAGGCATGCGCCCCGGCAAGACTGGCCGCGGCCCCAATCGCCGCCCTGGCATCCACGGCTCTCTCCGGGTCGTTTTCATAATCGGCCCGCGCATTCTCGAGTCCCTCCGACGCCAAGCTCGCCATCAGTCTTAGGTTCGCTCTAGTCTCTGCCTCACCGGTCTCCGTTACAGCAGGAAGCTTCCCAGCCTGCAGCACCTCGACATGATGCTGACGCGCCTGTATGGATGCCATCGCCTCAGGCGTAAGCGATGCTCCTGCCTGCTGACTCGCGGCGTGCGTCATCGAAGCTACCATGCTCAGTATGGACCGAACCTCGTCGGCGGAAAGGGTGTCCTCTCCTGCCGCCTGAGACGCCTGCAATATCGGGTCCATGAAGTCCCATATGTCGCCACCCATCAAGCCCTCCACCATCTGCTGCATGCTCTCCTTCGATGATAACGTCGACTCAAAGGCGGCAGCGTCCAGGCCCGGTTCAGACTGTGCGTCACGTACCGTGGCGCCTATCGTGCCCTGGGCGATCTCTTGCGCTTTGGTTACGGCCAATTCCTGCATACTGCCTGCCAGCGCCCTAGGCGCACCCTCGTCCTGTTCGGCCTGTCCCAACAGGCTGAATGGGTATTCGTCGCGATCGCCCAGCGCATCGATTAGCCTGATTACGAGACCACTCCAGTCACCCGGAAGTCCCTCAGCGCGCCGGCGCACGTCCCTCAATATGGACTCGACATTCGCTGAAGTACAAGCCTCTCCGGGCAGCGCTTCAAACCCGATCCCGGCGTCCTTCCATGATTGCACCAGTTCCTCAAGGGACATGTAGCTGCCGGCTACAAAGGCCCTCGCCAGAATGGCAATCTCCGCCTCGAACAGACCTGCCGCAGGGGTTTCCGCATCGTCCCAGTCAAGCCCCATATCAGGCCGAAGAACGGGTATACTGAGGGCGGTCATGATCTCGCGGATCACCGACTCAGCCTCTTTCGCAGTAGTCGCCCCGTGCAGAGCGCGGGCCAGACGTAACGCCTCGCCCTGAGGTGTTGCCGCTGTTGCGGCAGCATGTGAAAAGCCGCCTGTAACGAAAACGCCCAAGGCGAGTAGAACTGCGCACGTAAGCGCGATTCTTTGTGCCTTCTCGGTCGAGCTATGCCAAGCCGTCGACTCGTAGGCCAAACACGGGTCACCTCCTAATGAATCAGTATTCGATCAGCCCGATGGAACCGATCCTGATCTCCAGAGCCACTCCATTATCCAACCTGCGTGCCGTTGGCAACATGCCGGTCGGGGGCCAACAGCACCACGTCGCCCTGTTCGGGTATTCCCCCCAGCACGAGCACTTCCGACGAAAACCCCGCGATCCGCCGCGGCGGCATGTTCACTACTGCCGCCACCTGCCTGCCCACCAGGGCCTCTGGGGTATAGCGCCGCGTGATCTGGGCGCTCGAACGCCTGAGCCCGAGTTCGCCGAAATCGATGATTAGCTTGATCGCCGGCACACGTGCCTCAGGGAATGGCGTTGCCTCGACAACCGTGCCGATTCGGATGTCGAGTTTCTGGAAATCGTCAAACGCGGCCATCGCTGTCAGCCCTCACCTTTCACCATCACGCGGGTTCTCAGTCGCCCAGCGCGGATTGTCATGCGGATAGTCGGGGAACCACGGTATGGGCTTGAGCCTGCTTACGGCCGTGGCCTGGGCAAGCCACGAACCTACGGCCTCTTCCGCGCCGGGGCCTCCTAAAGACTGCGTATTTGCGAAGATGCTCAGAGGAACCGGGACTGATTCCGGACGGGCCAGGGCGTGAGGCACACGCACGATCGATTCCAACACACTCCGAGCGTAGCCCACCTGCATGAGCGACAAAGCGCCCACGAAGCAGCTCTCCTGGCCTCCATTGCCTCCACAACCTCCATAACCCCCTTGGCCGCCTTCACCCCACTGGCTCTCCTTTCGACTATCTCGGCTTTCGCCACTCGCCGCCGTCGCGACTCGGCCAATGTAGTATACCTGCGGATCAGCGCGAAGTCCCAGAACCTGAGCATAGGCCAGAGCAGCGGATAGCTCTAGCGAATCATCATGGTTGATGATGTAGATGAAGGCGGGCAGATGCCGCCCCAGAAGAAATGGCGCCAGGGAGGCATATGTCTCCCGGCTCATCACAACAATCGGCACAGCTCTGTTGACCATGGGGACAGAGAGCTGGTGATCAGCGACAAGACCAGGTGTACCCAATTCGGCGCGGACATCCACCCAGAGGTTGTCGGCGCCCGCCTTTGGAGGACGAACCCGCTCTGTGAAGCTGAAACCGGAGCCCACCTGTATCCTGACGCCGCGCGAAAACGCCGGCGACGCCGCATACTGCTCAGCGATGTAGTCCATGAGAAGGTATTCGGCGGCGTACATCGGAAAGTAGTGTCCTCCAGTGGTCCATATCTGCTCAGCCAGGGACATCGATTCGCGAAACCGCAGAGCATTATCCATGACCATGATGATGTCCGAAACCCCATTCATCAGCAGCGCCGGGCGGGGCACGAGATCCGGGATGTTGATTGGGTCGGCGATCTGAAGCGCATCGATGAAGTCCTGCGGGTTCACCACATTCGCTTTAGCCGCTGCGCGGAAGATGTCTAGAACATCAGTGCGCCCGTGTTCGAGTATGCCCCCTACTCCTGAGCCCCCTACAACAAACACGCCGTTTGCGAACCTCGGCTCTACCTTGAAGGCGAGTGAAGCGACAATGCCGCCAAGGCTTACTCCTGCTATGGAAATGGCGCTCTGATCAATATCGGGGCGCGCAGCGAGCCAGTCCACAGCGCGACGGGCATCTACGACCGCGCGACGCAAATTCTCCCTCACCGCGTCGGGCGGCCCGATGATGAGCTGCTGCCCAGGTATGAGGGGAACCCCTTCCGTCCGCTTATGATGATACGGGAGGCTGGGGGTCATCACTGCGATGCCCCGCTTGGCGCAGAAGTCGGCTATACTCCAGAACTGGTATTCGGAGTCGGAGAACATTCCATGCAGACCGACAAGGCAGGGAACTGCAGACGAGGCCGACCCCGAAGCCGAGCCCAAGGCCGCGATCGGCATCGTTTCCGTGGACCGCGGGACCATGAACCGCGCATACACAATCTCGCCCAAGCTGCTGTATCTGACTTCATACTCCCGATACCAAGGCGAGGACCCCAACAGAACCTGCGCTGCCGCAAGAGGCGCCTCCGAATCGTAGGAATAGAAAGCCTCCACCTCGTCGCGCGAAGGCGCCTCGGCGCCGGCGGGCCGGCCCGACCAGGCAGCCAGGATGGCGCAGAGCAAGATCAAAATGCGGACTGGCCTATTCGGCGTGAGCGTAATAAACAATGTTGCAGGGCCCCCCGATGGACAGTTGTAGTATAATACCCTGGCTTTTGACGAAAAGACATGAACTCCTCCTGAACGGGTAGGGTCATCGGCATCAGTCAATTTCGACACAGGCAGCGCAGCTCGGAGCATTCCGTGCTGCGCTGCGTCTTCAGGGGCGCACTAGACTGGGGGCATCAGCAGTCCTACCTCGCGGTTCCGAGGAAAAACAACGCAACGGTTCCGGGTCCTGAGTGGGCACCTATGACCGGGTCGACGTAGTTGATCTGGACATCTTTCACGTTCAGCCTCTCACGCACGAGCCTCTCGACGTACTGGGCGTCCTCAATGCAGTCGCCGTGGGATATGAACACCACCTGCTCCGTCGGATTTGCACAGGTCTTCTCCATCTCGTCTACAAGCGCCTCAAGCGATCTCCTCCTGCCCCGAACCTTGCCGACGGCAACAAGCTTACCTTCGTCATCGACGTGCAGCACGGGCTTGACGCCCAAAACTGTGCCCACCAAGGCGGTTGCGGCAGATATCCTCCCGCCTCTCTTCAGGTGAAACAAGTCGTCTACTGTGAACCAGTGGCATAGGTGAAGTCGATTCGCAATGAGCCACTCGCTCACCTCGTCTATGGATTTGCCGGAGCGCCGCTGTTCCGCCACATGGTAGACCAGCAATCCCTCCCCCATCGACGCGGAAAGCGAATCAATAGTGACTATCTTGCGCTCTGGGTAGGCATCGCGCAAGCTTTCGGCCACCATCGTGCCCGCATTATAACTGCCGCTCAGAGCCGACGAGAAGCCTATGTAGAGTACGTCGTTGCCCCTTTTCAGAATGCCTTCGAATATGTCACGGCAGGTCGACATGTCGATGAGCGATGTGTCCACCATCTCTCCTTTCCTCATCCTGTCGTAGAACTGCTTGTAGTCCGTTTTCTCTCCCTGCACATAGCAGGGGAATTCCTCCCCGCCTACGCGAAAGCTAAGGGACACGATGTGAATGCCGTATTGCTCGATCAGCTCGTCCGTGAGATCCGCGGATGAATCTGTCACTATCTCATAGCCCATGTTGTTCACTCCCTAACGTAGTCTTGCACCATTCGCCATCTCAATGCTTCCTCCTCTAATCTCGGTCAACCCAGGGGCGCATCAGCCCAGGATTACTCTTGACACGCGGAGACATATAGGATATATTCCTATTTAGGAACACTTCTTGGCCGGAGGGATGCGCACACATGAATGCGGACGAGCTAGAGCAACACCTTGCACACTTCCGGGAAGTGTGCACGAACGAAGGACTGAAACTGACGTACCAACGCATCGAGGTCTTCGAGGAAGTTGTCGGATCACGGGATCATCCTGACGCGGAGACTATCTTCAATCGTGTACGCGATAGACTTCCCACCGTCTCTCTGGATACCATCTACCGGACTCTGTGGATGCTTAACGCTGTGGGTTTGATAACCACGGTGGGCCCGCCCCGTGAGAAGGTTCGTTTCGATGCGGATGTGACGCCTCACCATCACTTCGTGTGTTCGCGGTGCGGCGCGGTCTACGACATCAACTGCCCCGAGCTCGGTCCGGTCGAGGCGCCCAATCATATAGAAGGCGTCGGGCAAGTGCAATCAGTCCGTCTGGAATTGCGCGGGCTATGCCGGCAATGCGCAGGGCACATCTAGCCGATTCAGTCGGCGAGCCCAACATAGCGGGTGGCAGGCAGTCGG
>DAOTAC010000066.1:9182-9437 GCA_035382325.1 Bacillota bacterium
CACATGAAACAGTCAACACAGCACACCTAGCATCGCCGAGAGGATGTTCACGAAAGGAGAATGCACATATGAGCGAAACCACAAACACCCCATGCTGCGACGAAATCGTACGCATTCCGCTGATCGGAGAGAAGGCTCCGAGCTTCCAGGCAGTCACGACACAGGGCAAGATCTCGTTCCCCGACGACTATAAGGGCAAATGGGTCATTCTCTTCAGCCACCCGGCCGACTTCACTCCCGTATGCACCACCGAGT
>DAOTAC010000067.1:0-9390 GCA_035382325.1 Bacillota bacterium
AGCGGCGGCACGGACGTCTATGCCGAAACCGTCGAACTTGCGGCCTACGCCAACCGTGCACAAGGACTCGCCGATTCGCTGCGGTTTGCGGTTGCGGCCGATGCCCCGGGCTATGTGTACTGGATCGAAACCGCAGGCGCAGGTCCCAGGTCCAACGTGCGTGTGATTGCGGCGCCAATCGCCGCAGGCGAGGCCATTGCCCGCCATCTCTTGGAGGGGCAGGAGTCGGTCATATTCACCTCAGCCACGCTTGCTGTGGGCGAGAACTTCAGTTACATCAAGCGCGATGTCGGCCTGGATCTGGCTGACTCGGGGCGTGTGAGCGAGTTGCTTGTTCCGTCTCCTTTCGATTTCGAACGCCAGGCGCTGCTGGCCGTGTGCGACAGCCTGCCCGCCCCGGACACTCATGGCTGGGAAGAGGCGTTGGCCGAAGCGCTCAGCGGCGTGCTGGAGGCCTCGGGCGGGCGTGCGTTTGTGCTGTTCACGTCCTACAAGCTCCTTGGCGCCACTGCGCGGCGTATGGAGGAATTCTTCCGACAGCACAAGATAAAGCTGCTACAACAGGGCGAAGCTCCTCGCCATACGCTTCTCGCCAGCTTCCGCCGGGACGTGCGCTCGGTCCTGTTCGGAACCGACAGCTTTTGGGAAGGCGTGGACGTGCCCGGCGAGGCCCTCTCTTGCGTGGTCATTCCGAGGCTACCATTTGCCGTACCTACCGTGCCGCTGGTGGAAGCGAGAATCGAACACCTTCGCGCCGGCGGGGTCGACCCTTTTCGCGAATACACCCTTCCTGCCGCGGTGCTCAGGCTCAAACAGGGATTCGGGCGCCTGATTCGCACTACTGCCGACCGCGGGGCGGTTGTTGTGCTCGATTCGCGCACGGCCCGCCGCTACTATGGCCGGATCTTCATCGCGGCCCTGCCCGGCTGCACCACGTTCTCGGGGAGCGTCACCGGAATCTGCGCTCGTCTGGCCCAGTGGCTGGAGCGGCCCGAGCACTGAGAGCCGTCCAAGTCGAATGATCGGCCTCGGGTCCGGATTCTATACTTCATGAACATGCATATGTACTAGGGGCAATCCAGCGAAGGAGGAAGCATCCCAGTGCTTGTATTCTACGTGGGCGCAAAGAGCAGAGTCCTTATCTTCGCCGTCGCGGTGCTGATGCTGGTCTCGTTCGCGGTTACCGCCATCGGGAGCGTCGCCGAGGTCGGCCTAGGAAGCGCCATTTCAAGCGCCGCGGGCGTTGGGAGAAATGCCATCGCTGCAGTCACTTCAGGCAGCAGGCTGGTTCCGATCTACTGCGTGGCACGGGACGACCGGGTTTGCTCACTGACCGTCGACGCCACCTGGGGCGATGACAAGACCGTGGCGCTTCTGGACCTATTTGAGAGGCACGGGCTGAAGGTCACGTTCTTTCTGGCGGGGCACTGGATCAAGTCGTACCCCGACAAGGTTCGCGAGATCGCGTCCCGCGGCCACGAGTTGGGTAACCACTCCTGGACTCATCCGCATATGAGCGCGCTCTCGCGTGACAAGATCCGAGATGAGCTTGAACGCACCCAGCAGGCCATAGCTGATCTCGTCGGGAAGCGTCCTGTGGTCTTCCGACCACCATTCGGCGACTACAGCAATACCGTGATCACCGTGGCCCAAGAGTGCGGGCTGAAGACCATTCAGTGGAGCGTCGACTCGCTGGACTGGAAGGACCTGAGTGCCGGGCAGATTCATGAGAGAGTAGTGAAACGGGTGCGCCCCGGCGCGATAATTCTGTTCCACAATGCAGGGAAGAACTCGGTGGAAGCTCTGGACTGGATCATCCGCGATCTGAAGACAGAGGGATATGCGATGCTCCCTGTGTCGGAACTACTACTTGATGGCGAGACCTACATAGACCGTAGCACGGGCGAGCAGCGCTCTGTAGGGCCCAGGGCGCCCGTACCCGGTACGGGCACACGCGAGACGCCGGAGCGCCGACCGGCGGTGGACTCGCCGGGGCCACTCTAGGCTCGGAGCAGGGAGGGAGGAAAGGAGAGAACATGATCATCGTGACAGTCAAGCGGCGGACTGTGGTGCTCGCGATAGTGGCCATTGTTCTCATGATTGTGTCTGCGTGCGTGGCGATGAGTATGCCCAGGTTGAAACGGATGACGACTGGTGTAAGGCCGGGCGTGACCTTAAGCGGCGTCGCGGTGGGCGGGCTGTTTGCTGACGAAGTGCGACAGGTCGTGCTCGGCCTAGCCCCCCGCGTCGAGCGGATGCCCCGAGAGGCGATGTACCATTCTGAGACGGGCGAGGTGGTGCCGGAGGAGCCAGGTGTGGCGGTGGATGTGGACCGGACTGTGATAGCAGTGATGGCCGCGCAGCGAGGGGCCAACCTTGAAATAACGACCAGGCAGGTGCCGCCTGCGGTCACAGCTGCGATGCTTGCGCCCGTGTACCGGGTGGCTACTTCGGAGCGTGCCGTGGCCCTGGCGTTCAATGTGGCCTGGGGCGAAGAGTGGCTTCCCCAGATCATGGCCGTGCTAAGCAAGGCCGGTGTGCACTGCTCCTTCTTCATCACGGGCACCTGGGCACGGAAGTTTCCCGATATCGTGCAGGCTCTTGCCACCGCAGGGCATGAGATAGCCAACCACGGTTGGGACCACCCCAATCCCGCACGCATGAGCGAGGCCGACCTTACCGAGCTGATCGAGCGGAACGAGACGCTCTTGCGCGAGCTGACCGGGGTGCGCACTCAGCTGTTTGCTCCGCCCTATGGTGAAGTGAACCAGAGGGTGTGCAAAGTGGCGGCGCGCCTGGGCTACACTACGATCATGTGGACTGTGGACACCATTGACTGGCAAAGACCGGCGCCTGAAGTCGTAGCCGAGCGTGCCCTAAAGAGATTGGCCGGCGGAAACATCATACTGGTTCATCCCACCGAGCCCACAGCGAAAGCCCTTCCATCGATTTTGACCAGCCTGTCGCAGCAGGGCTATCGCGCCGTCATCGTATCAGAGCTGCTGCGCCTGGGAGAGCCTGCCCATGACAGGGGATGACGCACCAGAGGGATGACCGCGCCGTCGGGCCGTCTCACTTGAGCAACTCCTTCTGGATCAGCTTCCAGTAGCCCGCATCTTCCTGGCCCAGCCGCCAGATTGCTATCCCGCCGAGGCTGTACTTCTCCACCAGCTTCAGCTTTGCCTTGAGGCTATCGGAGCTCTCAAACCATACTTCACGTGTGACGCTTCCGGACTTATAGCGGTAATGAGGAGTCGCTGCGTCCGCGTCCCACTGTATCTTCTTGCCGTGCTTGGCCGCATTCGCCACTGCCTGCTGGTATGTTACGGCTCTTGCCCTGTTGGTGTTGGTGTTCCAGTCGTAGCCGTAGGCGGCCACACCGAGCAGGACCTTTCGCTTTGGCATCTGCGTGCTAGCATACTTGATCACCTTCTCCACCCACGGCAGAGACGCTATGGGTCCCGGCCGGGTGCCCGACGTGTGCTCATCATAGGTCATGATCATCACCTGATCGCACACACGCCCCAGTTCGTAGTAGTCGAAGGCCCCTACCCACGCCGAGGTAGGAGCGTCCTTGTACTTGGCCGGCACCGACATGGTGACCCTGTAGCCCGACGGCGCCAGCGCAGCGCGGAGTTCCTTCATGAACTGAGTCAGCTTCGAACGGTCGGCCGGGGGCACGTTCTCGAAGTCGATATTGACCCCTGAATAGCCGTGTGTCTTCACGATTTCGAGGATGTCGCTGACCGCTCTCTGTCGCGCTGGGCGCGAGTTGAGCAAGGCCGATATCTGGCCCTTGTCAAAAGACTGCCCGGTCAGGTTGTGTATGAGTGCTAGATTGGCCAACCCCTTTGACGTCGCCAGAGCCATGGCGTCCTTACTGTGGTCGCCCCGGACATTACCTGACCCGTCGACAACGAAGGAGAACGGAGCGATCGCTGTGAGCGAGTCGGAGTACGCATGAACAACGTCGTATGACGATCTGTCGCCCGGGTAATTTATGGTATAGTACCCGACCACATCATGCCTGGGCTGCGTTATGCTGCCGGTCGGCGGCGCAACCTGAAGCAGCGAACCGGCTATCCATCCGTAGCCGCCCCGGGGCAATGATACCTGATACCACCCGTTAACCTCTCCTACCAGGCGCACATGAGTGTTCTTGGCAAGAGTGCCAACTTTGGAGTACTTGGTGCCGGGGCCTGAACGTACGTTGGCATTATCGGATATGGCTGCGTTGCGGCCTGCAAGATCCTTAGGTGCATTGCTTTGTGTTTGGGGGGTGGGTACAGTTTCGTGGACACCGGGAGGCTCAGGTACCTGGGAGCCCGGCTTACTGGAGCGCATGCCTGTTATGGAGCTTGCAATGTACAGGAGAACAACCAAAGCTGTGACTGTCGTGTTCGGCTGCACCTGGTACCCTCCCTTCCACAGTATCCCGGATGATGTTACGTGTGCCGCAGCGCAGCTGAGGATGGATTTCGCTGCCTCTTCACGTTTACCTTCAAGCAAATAGGGGAGTGAATGGGTCTTATTGGACACACTGTTAGGCGCACGTTGTATTTCGTGTTGATCCGCAGGACTTCGACGCAATGGGGCGAATGGATATCGAAACGTACTGGCCGGCTTGGCCCGGCAGTGATAGGCATGGCAGAGAAGGTGAACGACAGATGACGTCACACGGAGGTACGCCGCAGGGCATGACGCAAGGCACGCCGAAGGCCAATAGGTCAGTGAACAGCTACTGCAATTCGGGGAGCGTGCGGGTGGAGGTACTGCGCGGGTCGACTTGCCCCCGTCCGGGCATGCCGTGCTACATGAGCGAGCACGCAACCGGTTTCGACCTGCAGGCCTGCTTGAACCAGGATGTCCAACTCGCCCCCGGTCAGCGGGCGCTCATACCCACAGGTCTACGACTCGCGATCCCTCAGGGCTTCGAAGGGCAGGTAAGGCCGCGGAGCGGGCTTGCGGCGCGACATGGCATTACCGTCCTGAACTCGCCAGGCACTATTGACTCGGACTACAGGGGCGAAATATGCGTGATCCTCATAAACCTTGGCTCCGAGCCGTACACTATCAGCCACGGCGACAGGATTGCACAGCTTGTGATTGCCCCCACGACCCGGGCGGAACTAGTTGAAGTCGAATCGCTTGACACTACCGAGCGCGGTGAGGGCGGTTTCGGCAGCACAGGCGTGTCAGTCGGGGAGGGGTCCGAGAATGCATGAGGAGCTTAACGACAGGATTGCTGAGCTTAAGCGGGAGATTGAAGCACTCAGGGGCGAGTTGCGACATGCAGTGCTGCGCGAGGCATCGTCTCCCGGTAAGGAAGGCACGTATGCCATTGCCGATCGGCTCGACAGGCTCATAGTGGAGTTCATGAAGGTTCGGGACCAGGTCGACGAGGCGCACCGCGACTAGCGAAGGCAGAATGAACTCCGGCCTCCTGGGTACACTAGCTGCAGTGTCCAAGCTTTCCAGCTTCTAAGGAGGTCGAGTCATGTCAAAGATAATCGGTACGTTCTCGTCGCGCGATTCTGCTGAGTCCTGCATTCGCGAGCTGCGCAACTCGGGCTTCGACAATAACCGCATATCCCTAGTAGCTAAGGGGGATGGAGCGCAAGGGCAAGGGCAAGGGCAGGGGCAGGGTCGGGGCGATAGGGGCGGGGGCGCCACAACAATGGGCATAGGTTCGAGCGCAGCTACGGGTGTCACAACCGGAGGAGTGCTCGGCGGGGTTGCCGGATTGCTGGCCGGGCTGGGCGCGCTTACAATCCCGGGGCTCGGGCCGATTGTGGCTGCAGGGCCACTCGCAGCCACCCTCACCGGAGCTGTGGGCGGAGGGCTCGTCGGCGGCTTGGTGGATATGGGAATTCCTCAGGAACGAAGCCAGTACTTCGAGAGCAAGGTGCGCGAGGGCCGCATCCTTGCGGTGGTTGACGCCGATTCCGACAAGGTGGACAAGGCTGCGCGCACCATGCGCGATTTTGGTGCCTCGGACGTGGAGACCCACTGATCCACAGACAGCACAGAGCAGCTCGCCGGCGGCGCTACTTCCGCCGGCGAGCCATCGGCGGAATGCTGGGCGAAGCCTGCCGCTGGGGCAGGCTGCCGAAATGAACAGCGAAGTCTGAAGAATGCGACGGGGAGGAGCTTTGAGATGGATGGCGAGATCAGGGTGTTGGTAACCGGGGCTGCCGGTAGGATGGGCCGTGAAGTGGTGAAGGCAGTGTGCGGCGCCGACGGTCTTGTGCTAGCGGGCGCAGTCGATATCGCGCTGGTCGGGCAGGACGCAGGCACGGTGGCCGGGATCAGGCCTACCGGCGTTCCCATCGGTGCCGATCTCGAGGCAGCCTTGCGCGATTTGCGGCCCGATGTCATGGTGGACTTCACCATAGCCCGGGCTGCGCAGGCGAACATCATGACCGCCATCGATCACGGAGTCCGGTTCGTCGTCGGCACATCCGGAATGGGGACGGAGGCAGTCGAAGCCATACTACATAGGGCGGCGGTACGCGGCGCGGCAGGCGCTATAGTACCCAACTTCGCCCTCGGTGCGGTCTTGATGATGCGATTCGCCCGGGCAGCCGCGAAGTACTTTCCAGATTGCGAGATCATAGAGCTTCACCACGACGGTAAGGTGGACTTCCCTTCGGGCACTGCCAAAGCGACCGCCCATGAAGTAGCCTCGGCTCGAGGAGATGCCGTTGGGCATGCGCGCGGGGCCGGAACTCGCGGGGTCGAGATAGAGGGAGTGCCAGTCCACTCGGTGCGCCTGCCGGGCCTTGTGGCACACCAAGAGGTGATATTTGGCGGTCCCGGGCAGACGCTCACTATCCGACACGACTCTTTAGGCAGGGACTCATTCATGCCCGGCGTGCTCATGGCTATCAGAAAAGCCGTGGATCTCGATCGAGTCGTGCTGGGCCTTGACCCGCTGCTGGACTAATCAATCGTCCATACACCTCCCTGTGACGTTCGCCATATACTGACTGCACGGGAGGTGTCACATGATGAGCCTCGAAGGGAGAACCATCGGGGTGGCTTTGACCGGTTCGCACTGCACGATACCGGAGGTGCTTCCCCAGATCGAAGCGCTGATAGAACGGGGTGCCTCAGTTATTCCAATACTATCGTATTCGGTGGCTAACACCGATACGCGTTTCGGCCGCGCCCAGGACATACGTGAGAAGCTGGAAGAGATGACAGGCGCGGAGGTGATTGACACCATCTCCAGAGCCGAACCTATCGGCCCCAAGCGATTGCTGGACTGCCTGATCATAGCCCCATGCACAGGCAACACATTGTCGAAATTGGCACTGGGTATCACCGACACTCCGGTGCTGATGGCCGCCAAGGCGCAGCTCAGGAACGGCAGGCCACTGGTGATCGGCATCGCCACCAATGATGGGTTGTCGGGGTCGGCCCGGAATATCGCCACTCTGCTTGCGCGCAAGAATGTATATTTCATCCCGTACGGGCAGGACGACCCGAAAGGGAAGCCTACATCGCTGGTTGCAAGGATGTGCGATACTGAGAGGACGGTAGAAGAGGCCCTGGCTGGGAAGCAGGTTCAGCCCTTGTTGGTTGAAAAATGGAAAGACTAGTCTGCGACGAGCGGCGAAGCATGGGGAATTTCCCTCAGCGAGCAGGAATACGACCAACTGCGGCCAATATACTTAGTTTAATTTCGTCTGACGCAGGGGAGTTGAGATGTAATGCTTAATGTAGCAGTAGTGGGCGCAACCGGTGCTGTGGGGCAGGAGATGATCTCGGCCATATTCGAGCTTGGATTGCCGGTGGATGACCTCATACTGGCATCGTCGGAGAGGTCTGCAGGTCGGGTGGTGTCGACGCCGCTGGGCGATATCGAGGTGCGCGAAGCAACACCGGAGCTTTTCAAAGGTGTGGATGTGGCCTTCTTTGCAGCCGGGGGCAGCGTGAGCCTGGAACTCGCGCCTGAGGCGGCGCGCCGCGGCGCCCTGGTGATCGACAACTCTAGCGCCTTCCGAATGAACCCCGACGTGCCCCTCGTGGTTCCGGAGGTCAATATCGAAGCAGCCCGCAATCACAAGGGGATCATTGCCAACCCCAACTGCTCTACGATAATCGCCATCGTGCCGGTGGCGCCGATCTACAGACGGTGGGGGATGGAGCGGATGATTGTCTCCACGTACCAGGCGGTATCGGGCGCAGGCGTCGAAGCCATGGAGGCGCTCACGGTCGAAAGCCGGGCAGTGCTGGCCGGCGGTGCCCCGGAGCCGTCAGTGCTGCCTTTCAAGTCCGCGAGAGTACATCATCAGATCGCGTTCAACCTTATCCCGCACGTAGACTCTTTCGGCCCCGATGGTTTCACACGCGAAGAGCACAAGATGACCGACGAGACCCGGAAGATACTGGGCGACCCCACGCTCCGCATAAGCGCGACCACGGTCCGAGTGCCCGTCTACCGCTCACATTCGGAGTCGATCAACCTGCAAACACGCGAGCACGCTCCCATCGAAGAGGTGCGCGAGCTTCTGTCAACCGCTCCGGGAGTCAAGGTCGTGGATGATCCAGAGAACTTCCTGTATCCCATGCCAGTACACACATCGGGCACTGACGATATCCATGTCGGCCGGCTACGCGAAGATCCTTCGGCGCCTAACGCAATCTGGCTGTGGGTTGCCGGAGATCAGCTCAGAAAGGGCGCGGCGTCCAACGCGGTTCAGATTGCTGTTGCACTCTACAAGTAGGGGAGGCGGACACGGTGGGGATAGTGGTTCAGAAATTCGGAGGTACGTCCGTCGCTAACGAGGAATCGCGTGGGATGCTGGTGGCGAAGGTAACAGAGGCACGGCACGACGGAAAGGACGTAGTGGTCGTCGTATCAGCCATGGGCCGCAAGCCCGCGCCGTACGCCACCGACACCCTGCTTGACCTGGTCGGATCGGTATGCAAGTCTGCGCCTGCGCGGGAGCGTGACGCAATCGCTGCCTGTGGAGAGATAATATCTACGGTTGTGGTTGCGACCGCCCTTGAGGCGGCGGGATGCCCGGCCGTGTCGCTCACGGGCGGGCAGGCCGGCATCAGTACCGATAGCAACTACACTGACGCGCGAATCACGAAGATCGAGCCCAGACGGATTCTGGAGGTTCTATCAGATGGGAAGGTAGCGGTTGTCGCGGGTTTCCAGGGAGTAACTGAGACAGGCGATGTCACCACATTGGGACGCGGTGGCAGCGACACGACGGCCGCTGCTTTGGGCGCAACGCTGGGCGCCGAGATCGTGGAGATATATACTGACGTAGAGGGCGTGATGACCGCTGATCCTCGCGTGGTTCCCGAGGCCAGATTCCAGGACACCATGTCATACACCGACCTCATAGAGATGGCCAACCAGGGCGCCAAAGT
>DAOTAC010000068.1:0-292 GCA_035382325.1 Bacillota bacterium
TGGAAGGCAGCCTGGCTACAGCCTGGGGGGTCAGAGATCGGTGATCGGCCATTCGAAAGCGGAAGTACTGGAATCGATTGTGAAAGGCGCGGCAGCGTTGCCTCCGGCTGCCGTGACTTGCGCATGTCTGGTACTTCGCGATCATGTGCCCTGCCCGCTCTGGGTCGTGTTCATCCCTTCTTTTCTGGCCTGGGCATCCATCGGACTTGCCGGCCTCGACATGCAATCCCTACTTGGTTCGCTCGCCCTGTCAGTTGCGCTCTCCCCTCTACTCGCAATGGGACTCGTGCTT
>DAOTAC010000068.1:302-9370 GCA_035382325.1 Bacillota bacterium
TCCGTCCAGCCCGTCTGAAGCATCCCGAGTGGCACTCACCACGCTTCGCCAGTCGATAGCTGCCACAATCGGCATCATGGCTCCCCTCGCGCTTGTTTCAGCGTGCATCGGCGGGACTATCCGGGCGTCTCTTGACAGAGCGAAGCCGCCTACTTGGGTGAAGTGATCTGCGCCGAAGCAGAAGGAATTCCTGAGGGCTTCTAGAATACCTAATAAGCGGCAGGATTGCGTGAGTCGCCCAAATCGCCTCCCCGGTACCTACATCGGAAGGAATTCTGCGTGGGTCTGTTGAACTAACTCGCATGTGTCCTAGTGTCCTTACTATCTATTCCGCGTCGCAACGCGGCAGATTGGGAGGAGGGAGTGCGAGGGGTACTCATGATTCTCTTGGTCCTGCCGCGATATCGCTAGACGAAAAACAGACGAACAAGGAGGTATACGTGTAATGCCGAGGAAGTATCGCTTGATTCTTGCTTTGGCGCTCACGGTGGCCCTGGCCATAGGCGCGGCCGGAGTTCCGGGCGCTGCTGCCGTGAAGTTTGAGGACTGGGGTCCTCACGTTGACGAGATCATTATGCCTATCATCAAAAACGCGGATGCCCGCAGGATCGCCTTTGAACGCGGCGAGAGCATAGTCTGGGCTGGTCTCACCAAGCCCACCGACATCGACCAGGCGAAGTCGCTTCCCTACGCCGACATGAAGATGACCCTGGGCTTCCACATGTTCTATCTCTGCTTCAACATGCGCAAGGGCCCCCTGGACGCTCAGCCGCTCCGCCAGGCCATTGCGCATCTTACTGATCGCGACAACATCATCCGCACGCTGTTCAAGGGCTATATGCTCCCCATGAGCAGCTTCGTTCCGCAGGTCTCGCCGTTCTACAACAAGAACGTGCCTTTCTACGAGTTCAGCGCGAAGAAGGCTGAAGAGGTCTTGAAGAATGCTGGCTATAAGCCGGACGGCACTGGGAAGAACTGGATCGACCCCAAGACCGGCAAGCCTCTCCCTGAAATGAAGATCTTCACGCCCACATACGAGGTTGCTCCTACATCGGCCGAACTGGGCAAGATGATTGCAGACTCCTGCCAGAAGATCGGTCTTCCGGTCAAGCCCGAGCCCATGGACTTCAACGTCATGCTCGACAAGCTTGACATCGGCGAGTTCGACATGTACTGCTTGGCCTGGTCGCTGAGCAAGCTCCCGACGTTCCTCCACAGCTTCTTCCACTCGTCGATGGATGTGGAAGCCGGCTACAACAGGCCCGGCATCCGCAACCCTGAGCTGGACAAGGTACTGGAGGATCTGTATTACGCCACCGACCTGAAGGCGGCCAGAACCGCCGCCGACAAGGCCCAGCTGATCCTGGCTCGCGAGATGCCCTACGTGCCGCTATATTCCAGGCCGTACATCGATGCGTTCAACAAGACGCAGGTAACCGGCTATGTCGACATGAACGGTTTTGGCGCCGCAAGCTACAATAACCCGTGGACTCTGCTGAACATCCGCAGGGTTGACCGGTTCGGCAAGGCCATTGAGGGCGGCACCATAAGGTGGGCGCTCTCCGAGGAACCCAAGAACCTGAACCCGATCACCGCAAGCAGCGCTTACGAGCAGGAAGTGCTATCTAAGGTGTTCGACAGCCTGACCGCGTCCCATCCGGATACGCTCGATGATATGCCGTGGATGGCTGAGAAGTGGGATATCGGCACCTGGGACGTCGAACCCGGCAAGAAGGGCACCACTGTCACCTGGTACGTCAGGAAGGGAATCAAGTGGTCCGATGGTATGCCATTCACAGCTGAGGACGTCAAGTTTACCATCGACTACCTGAAGGAGAACGAGTGCCCTCGTTACCTCGATGCGACTATGGACATCGTCAAGACGGAGCTGATCAACAAGTATACTGTGAAGGTCTACTTCAACTCCGTCAGCTACTGGCATTTCTACAACGCCGGTATCAGCATGCTCGCCAAGCACATCTGGAAGGATGTTAAGGATTGGAAGACGTTCCAGCCCTGGCTGGAGCCGCATCCGACGATTAAGGGCTACACCAAGCTCGTCGGCACCGGTCCATTCATCATGAAGGAGTACCGTCCGGGCGAGTTTGTCAGGCTCGTCAAGAACCCCAACTACTGGCGCCTGAAGCCCGGCAAGTAGACGCAGCAGCGCGACCAAACCGAATTGCGCGGACCGCCGCCCGCGATGCAAAATCCGGGCGGCGGTTCCGGGTGAAGCGGCAGAACGAGGTGAGATACACTTGGGTTTTCGCTCATACCTTCTGAGGCGGCTAGGATATGCCGTTATCGTTCTCCTCGTCATTCTCACGCTTAACTTCATACTCTTTCGTGTGATGCCGGGCGATCCCGAGAAGATGATCATTGATCCCAACTTTAAGCAGGAAGCCAAGGCGGCGCTGAGGAAGCAGTATGGTCTGGACGATCCGCCCCTGGTTCAGTACAAGAATTACATGCTCGCACTGCTCAGGTTCGACTTGGGACTCTCTTTTAACACGCAGCGTCCTGTGTGGGACGAGCTCAAGGAGAGGTTGCCCAACACCATCACGCTCTTTCTGGTGACGTTCATATCCACAGCCGCAGTGGGCATATCTCTCGGGGTGTACTCCGCGGCCAACAGGGGGCGGTTTACGGAGAGGTTCGTCGTTGGCGCCGGCCTGTTCGCCCACGCTGTTCCGGGATTCTTCGTCCAGCTCATGCTCCTGCTTTTGTTTGGTTACTACTGGCCTATATTGCCTATACATGGCACGATGAGCGCGCCACCGCCCGACGGCGCCTTTGCCCAATTTCTTGACCGTGCGTGGCACATAATTCTTCCCGCCGGATCCAACCTTGTCATGGGGTTTGGATCATGGGCGCTTTACACCAGGAACACCATGCTAGAGGCCCTGGGCCAGGACTACATCCTCACTGCAAGGGCCAAAGGGCTTCCCAAGCGGGATGTTCTGTACCATCATGCTCTGCGTAGCGTGCTGCCTCCTATCGTGACCCTGATCTTCATGTCTTTGCCGGGAGCGGTATCGGGGGCGGTCATCACGGAGAGCATCTTCTCCTGGTTCGGCGTGGGTAGATACTTGCTCGATGCTACCCTCCAAATGGACTATCCGGCGGCACAGGGCGCTTTCTACCTGATTGCGCTGGCCGTCATCATATCTAATCTAGCGGCGGATATCGCGTACGGCCTGGTCGACCCGAGGATCCGCGTGGGGGCAGGTGGTACCAAATGAGGCAGGACGCCAAGGCAGCCCAGAGGGCCGACGTTGCCAAGGCCGCAGCCGCGGCTACTCCCAGGCCGCTCACGTTCTGGGAGCAATACCGCAGGAAGTCGCAGGGCATGGTGGGCCTGGCAATAGTGGCGGTTTACGTCATCGTTGCAGTGTTCGCTCCATGGATAGCGCCGTACAACCCCAAGGATGACCTCTACCTCGCAGATGCGAGCGCCGCGCCGGTCTGGATGTCCAAGCTCAG
Source organism: Bacillota bacterium (assembly GCA_035382325.1). Taxonomy (GTDB): domain Bacteria; phylum Bacillota; class DTU025; order DTU025; family DTU025; genus UBA5389. The sequence continues at coordinate 3,786 of DAOTAC010000068.1, forward strand.
CGCGAAGTTCCGAGATTGCCCTCCGACGATCCGGCTCAAGCTGGGCTTTGATGAATGGAACCAGGAGGAACTGGGCGCAGCCACTCTATCGCCGTTTGACGATGGCGAAGGGAGCGGAATCCAGCTCAGTTACCCTGCAACTGAACCGCGGGAATCTGAGGCGGAAGAGGACTTCAGTTTCTCGTTCGTGGGCAATGCTCATTGGAACCCTTGGGCTTCAAGCAGTCCCGAGGAACCATCCGACCAAGTCGCAGATGAAGAGATCTCAACGGAAAGCGGTGCTTCCGCGCAGGAAGTTGTGCTGAGCCATGTGATGCAGTACAACTACAAGTCGCCCAACACGTTTTCCGCGCAGTTCGACTACTCGATAGACGCGCCCGACACCGCCGAGACTTCTATTAGTGTCGAGCTGGTGACTCCGAATGGGGAAGCGTACGAAGTGTGGGACAGGACTCTGTCGGGGAGTGCAGACTCCGAGAGCGCGATAATCGACGCCCGCGACTTTGATCTCAAGCTAAAACTGGGGCTGTCGTTCTTCGGCGAGCCCAGCCAGGTGCTATTTGTCGAGAGGGGCGACTACACAATCCGGCTTAGGATGTCGTCCATCTCGCCCGACGGGCCGGTAACCGTGAAGATAAGTCCGGTGGCCTTTGGAGTCCTCGGCATGGTGCACGGCGTGCTTGGAGTCGACCATATGGGTTCCGACATCTGGTCGCAGCTTATCTACGGGACGCGCATAGCGCTCGCCATAGGCCTGTCAACGGCTTTCATAGCGGTAGCCATCGGCACCACTGTAGGGATCGTAGCGGGCTACGTTGGCGGCGCGGTTGATGAGTTCCTGATGCGTGTGGCGGACGTGCTGCTCGCCATACCGGAACTGCCCATACTGATTATCCTTGGCGCGCTATTCGGGAAGAGCGTACTCAACATAGTGATACTACTGGCGTTGCTGTCATGGATGGGCATCGCGCGGCTCGTGCGCTCCCAAACGCTATCGCTCAAGGAGCGGCAGTTTGTCGAGGCTTCCCGGGCATCGGGGGCGCCGCAGAGCTACATCATGCTGCATCACATACTGCCCAACGTGATGCCTCTGATCTTCGCCAACCTCGTTCTGCGGATACCAGGCGCCATCTTGGCGGAGGCGTCACTCAGCTTCCTGGGCCTAGGCGACCCGCGAGTGTGCACATGGGGCCGCATACTGCAGAACGCAAAGGAGTTTGGGGCTTTCACCACGATGGCCTGGTGGTGGCTGGTCCCGCCGGGGCTTGCACTGACATTCATGAGCCTTGCCTTTGTGTTCATCGGAAACTCAGTCAACGAGATCCTAAATCCACGCTATAGGGAGAGATCGTAATCATGGCCCTGCTTGAAGTGAGAGACCTGAAAATGTACTACCGTACCCTCCGGGGCCATGTCAGGGCGGTCGATTCCATAAGCTTCGATATCGAACGTGGAAAGGCTCTGGGAATCGCCGGAGAGTCCGGGTGTGGAAAGTCCAGCATGGCAACGGCAGTCCTCAGGCTGCTGCCGACTAACGGTGAGTATCACGGCGGAACGATAATGATGGATGGCGAGGACATTCTGCACATGCCGGAGGAGGAGTTCCGGCAGAGAATCCGGTGGAGCAAGATATCTATGGTGTTTCAGGGCGCGATGAATGCTCTCAACCCTGTTCACCGCGTAGGCGAGCAGATCGTCGAAGCCATCCTCCACCACGAGGAGATGCCAAGGGAGAAGGCAGTGGAGCGGGCTGAAAGCCTGCTGGATCTGGTCGGCATCAACCCCAAGCGGTTCGGCGAGTATCCTCATGAATTCAGCGGGGGCATGAAGCAGAGGGCGGTCATCGCCATGTCATTGGCATGCCATCCCAGCCTGATAATTGCGGACGAGCCTACCACTGCCCTGGACGTGATGGTGCAGGCGCAGATCCTGAAAGCCATGGCTGAGCTCAGATCTGAGCTCAACTTGTCGATGATGCTCATTACTCACGACCTATCGGTCATTGCGCAGACCTGTGACAGCATAGCGGTGATGTACGCCGGCAAGATAGTCGAGTATGGAAGCGTGTACGATGTGTACGGGACGCCTGTTCATCCGTACGCAGCCGGCCTGGTCAGGTCATTCCCCAACATTCACGCCGAAAGATCCGCGGTCAGGTCCCTTCCGGGCTTCCCTCCGAACTTGCTGGCGCCTCCTTCCGGGTGCAGGTTCCATCCTCGATGTCCGCTCGCGGACGAAGAGTGCATGAAGGAGGAACCCGTATTGCGCGAAGTCGCGAAAACCGGTCATATGGCGGCATGCCATAAGGCGGAGATTGTTCAGCAGGGGGTGGACATATGGGCGCAGTAGCGGCTAAGCTTGATAGGAAGCAGTTCCAGCATGGCGACGTGATAATGGAGGTACGGAGCCTGACCAAGTACTTCCCCGTTAGGCTCAGCTTCATCCAGTCGCTGAGGACCGACAAACCTCCCGTGCTGAAGGCCGTCGATGACGTGAGCTTCGATGTTTACAAAGGCGAGGTGCTCGGCATAGTGGGCGAGTCGGGCTGCGGCAAGACTACGCTGGCCCGCACTATTCTGAGGCTGACCGACGCGACATCCGGGTCGGTCAGGCTCGAAGATGTCGACATCATGAAGCTTAACCCTCTGGAGATGAAGAACCTGCGCCGCAAGATGCAGGTGATTTTCCAGGACCCGTACGAGTCGATGAACCCCAGGATGGACGTGCAGACGATCATCTCTGAGCCTCTGCGCATTCAGGGGCTTGCCAAAACCGTTCACGAGGCGCGCGATGTGGTGAGTTCGGTTCTCGCGGACGTGGAGATGATCCCGCCGGAGGAGTACATGTCCAGGTATCCGCACGAGCTGTCGGGGGGCCAGCGACAGAGAGTGGCCGTTGCGCGAGCGTTGGCTCTCGACCCCGATTTCATTGTGGCAGATGAGCCCGTGTCGATGCTGGACGTGTCGATCCGAGGCGAAGTCCTGAACCTCATGCTCAACCTGTCACGTGAGAAGGGGGTCACCTTCGTCTATATCACGCACGACCTTGCCACCGCCAGGCACATCTGTGATAGGATCGCTGTGATGTATCTGGGCAAGATTGTGGAGATGGGCACGGCTGAGGAGGTCATCCGGAATCCTCTGCACCCGTACACTACCGCTCTCATCGGGGCGGTGTTCGTGCCGGATCCGACTCACAGAGGCATTTCCGAAGTCCTGAAGGGCGAGATACCGAGCCCTGTGAATCCGCCGTCGGGATGCCATCTCCATCCGCGCTGCCCGTACGCAATGGACATATGCAGAGAGGCAGAACCCAACTTCTTGGTGTATGAGGGGACGCATCAGGCGGCGTGTCACAGGGCCGAGAAGGCCCGCCGGTAATCATCGGCCCACGAAGGGGCCAACACTTCTGTAGGTTGCCAAGGGCTGCAGGCACTCTGAGAGTGCCTGCAGCATATATTTTACGGGCGCTACTTATGGGCGTTTCGTTAGGCACTTGCGGAAGCGGGGTGTAGTCGATGTCCGGAGGGGAGCTGGTTTCCGTCCCGCAGGACCATGGATTGCGTGGGATGATCGCCTGCATTACTGACCAGGTCGGCCAACCCGGGTTGATGGTGCTGGATGTGGCGAGCGGTTCGTCGGCGGTGCTTGCCAGCGCGGACTGCTCGTGGAGATCAGTGCCGGCGGTTGCGCCGAGTGGAGATCGCGTGGCGCTACAGGGCGCCGACGGACGGCTCAAGGTAGTCAACGTCATAGCTGATCAGACGGAGTCGATGGGTGAGCCCATTCCGGGGTTGATCACGCCGAAGTGGTCGCCTGGCGGCAACTCGATCATGTACGAACTGGACGCAGCTACCTACGTGGTTGATCTGGATGAAGCCCACGGGCAGTCGAGTCTCGTTGCGGCGATGGCGACGTGGATGGGCGACGGGAGTAGAATCGCATATGTTGCCGATAGCGTGCTCCATGCTCGAGACACCTGGACTGGGCAGGCTGTTCAGCTTACTGAGGGCCCCGAGCGAATATGGGGGTTGGCAGCTAGCCTGGACGGCGCCCATGCGGCATATGTGGCCTCAGATGATGAGGGGGCTCTGCTTCGGGTGGTGGACATCTTCACCAGGGAGGCATGGGACGCGCGGACCTCTCGAGGGATATGGCCCTGGTCGCTGACATGGTCGCCCGATGGCAAAATGCTCGCCTACTGTGTTGGAGGCTCGGGGGAGCGAGGCGGCCAGCGTGTGTCTGTGTACATGGTAGATGCGCGCGGCATCAGTGCCAGCAGCACGGTGGAACCGAACATAGTGGCCGGCGTAGTGTCGGACCCACAATGCGCCGGGCTTGCATGGAGCCCGGACTCGCAGGCTGTGGCGATAGCGGCTCGGACTAGTGGATCAGGCCGGTACGCGGTACACGCGATCACTCGTGCCGGCGAGACGCACCAGCTAACTGAGCAGGGAAATTGCATTCTCCCGGACTGGGGTCCATCGCCCATATAGCAGTGCAGACGCGGCACGCAAGGGGCGAGAAGCGAGCTGACCCTCGCCCCCGCAGGCGTGCGCCACCGGCTACTGGACGTACGACCTCACCCGGTGCACTACCTTAAACCCGCATGCTGATATGGCCTCGGCGGCTTTGTCGGCGTTCTCAGGCTCCAGCCGAATAACGATTCTAACAGTGCCGGGCGACAGCTCGAAGGTGGCCACGCTGACGATGTTCGCGCCAGCTTCGCTGATCGCGCCGGCTACTCGGGCTAGTTCCCCTTTGCGGTCGGGCAGGTCGACAGTGAGCCTGACTCCGGCTCTGGTGGCGCCCAGCATTTCGAGGAATGCGTCGAAGATGTCGGTCTCAGTGATTATGCCTGCGACCATCTTGCCATCGATGACGGGTACTGCGCCGATGCTGTTCTCGCGCATCACTATGGCGGCCTTTTCGATGGTGTCGTCGGGCGATACAGTGATCACTTGGGTGGTCATGGCCTCTTTCACGGTCATCTTCGAGATGAGGTAGTTGATTTCGAATACGGAGAGCGATGTTGCCGGCGACGGCGATACCTGCAACAGGTCCCTGTCAGTAACGATGCCCACAAGCTTCCCGCCCTGCACAACAGGCAGCCTTCGGACCTTGCTGCGCTTCATTATCTCCAGGGCCTCCATTACCGACACGTCCGGGGTTACCGTTATGGGGTTCGCTGTCATTACATCTCTTACAAACATGTGTGCGCCCTTCCGGGGCCTTTCACCTTCCTTTCGGCAGGCGCCGGCGCGAGACCGGCGCAGTTTCACTGGCCTGGCGCAGTTGTTCTACTTCTGTGGGCAACATACCTTCTTAGGTGAGCAAGAGGCGGGAACCCCCGCCTCACGCTGAACGGCTATCATCAAGAAAACGTCGATCCTACTTCGAGCAGCTATCTGACGAACACGAGCCTGTGCCGGTGTTGTCGGCGCGCGCTGCCTTCTTGTACTCCTCTGATCTGTGATCAGTCACATAGTAGCCAGCCCCATGGAATATCACACCCATCCTGGAGCTAAAAAGGCGCCGGACAGGAGAACCGCACTTGGGGCAGCGCGTGAGCGCGCCTTCGCCTGG